>JBBRES010000001.1:0-87770 GCA_038202665.1 Kapaibacterium sp. (SeqCode)
CATGTGACCCATGTAGATATACATGAGGGCGGGACGACTAAAGAAGTGCGCAGACTCTGCAGAGACAATTGTGATCTGTGCGTCAGACCGTTTACGAATAGTCCTTGCCGCCGTAACCCCTGCCACTCCATTGCCGATAATGACGACGTGCATGCAGACCCCTCTTATTACTTCTTCAGAACGTTTTCATGATCCCAACAATAATGTTCAGTCCGCCGTAGATAGCACGAGGCGCAGTGAAGGCCGAAGAGAGATCTGCCGTCAACGTCCACGTGTCGAACGCATACGATCCGCCCAGATCCCACGCGTTGTACTCTACACCTTCACCAAGTCCATTGAACGAAAACCGGCCAGCTTGCGGAGTCCCAGCTGTTCCGAGACGGTACAGAGCGAGGTTGACCCATGCGTGCGTTGCCACTTCATAACCGGCCTTCACAAACAGACGATACTGATTGGTAAACTTTCCACCATCGAACTGCTGAATGAATGACGAGACGGCAAGGCCACGGACGTTATATCCAACATCTGCCATGACGTATGCACTCGTTGGCCAAAACGAGTGGCTGATACCAACGTTGAGCCACGCATTCAATTCTTCATCACCTGTTGGCAGCCGGTGTACGCCGTCTGTGGCTTTTGCATTGCCCGTCGGAAGCTCGAACGTAAGGCCGGCCGCCACTGGCCAGTCTTCGGTGAGAATTCCGCATCGGACACCTAGCACTACGTCACCAATACCACTGGCAGATGACTGCGAGGCAAAGGCGGACGAACGATACATTGGCATACCAACTACTGCCATGAGGTCTGGCAGAATTCCAACTTCGCCGTAGAGATTGATGGAGCGATTTGTAAAGGGCTCCGTGGTTGTTTTCACACCTTGAAGGTCGTAGGCCGAACTAGTGGAAAGTGTTTGACCCGATACCTGCACGAAGCCCTCACCAGGCTTCTTGATCCAGCCGCCCTGGGCCGAAACAATACACGGCAGGCATAACAGGAGAACGAGAGCGCTGAGAACAGAAAGTGAACGCAACATTGATCCTATTGCAAGGTGTGAGGGATGTGCGTCTTCGATTGCCGTTTGGAGATCTTCTTGCGTGTCAATGTCTAAGAGCTCTGGTAGGATGCCTACGTTGAGCTGCAGCTTTTCGCAGTTCTCAAGAGTGCGACGAAGAACCGTTGGCGTGCTCCATTCGACGCCGCGAAACATGTCGATATGAGGTCCACTTACGCCAATGCAGTAGAATCCACCATCGCTGCTTGGACCGATCACCACATCGTACTCTTCGAGCATTGTGTCGGCAGTTACCAATATCTCTGGCGTAAGGAATGGTATGTCTGAGCCGATAACCATGGCGCGATCATCGTCTTCTAATCCAACCATCAAGGCATGGAGCATCTTGTCACCAAGATCGTCCCCGCGCTGTGCAAACACTGGCGCATCGAGCCATTCAGCAACCGACACCATGCCGTCTTCGCTATCGCACGCAACCATAAAGTCCAACGTACTTGCACGAACCGCGGCGACCGTTTGCTCTACAAGAGCGCGGTACACCGTCAATGCACGAGTATCTCCGATGGTTGCGGCAAGGCGTGTCTTCACCTTGCCAAGAACAGGAGCCCGTGCGAAGACCACGATCATGCGATCTGTCCTCCGCACGACGAACCAGCGCCGGCTGTACAGCCATAGCAATGCTGATTCACCACGATAGTTCTATCGTGAAGTACGTCTGCATCGAAGTTCATGATGGTGCGCGAAGCAGCAACGGCAACCGGAAGGTCGAGCATCTGATTGAAGTCGCAATCATAGAGTGCACCGTCCCAACCAATCGAGATGGTATTCCTACACATCACGCCGGCCGCTGCGGCAGGGTTGAAGGCGTTCACAAGCTTTTCCATGTAGGCTTGGTAGTTACCGCTGTCGACAAGGAATTCAAGGAATCTCGAAATGGGCATGTTGGTGATACAGATAAGGCTGTTGAAAACCACTCCATGCTTGCGCGACAGTTCACGCTTGAAGTCGGCTTCGAGAGCGGCCTGCGGACCCGGCAATAATGCGCCAACGGGGTTATAAACCAGATCGAACTTCAATCCCGATCCTTCTACACCATACCCAACTGCGTTGAGCATGGCCATGGCACGCATCGACTCGTCGTACACGCCTTCACCACGTTGCCGGTCTGTATGACGGGCATCGTAGAATGGGAGCGACGAGACAACGTGGACGTTGTGATCGCGATAGAACTCTGGAAGATCATGGTACTTCGGATTCGCCACGATAATCGTGAGGTTGCACCGAACGATAATCTTCTTCCCGAGCGCATGGATCTCTTGCACGAACCATCTGAAGTCGGGATTCATTTCAGGCGCCCCGCCTGTAAGGTCTACGGTCACATCACCCAATGTTGCCAATGCATTCAAACATGCCTGCATGGTCGTGCGAGTCATGATCTCTTTACGATCTGGACCTGCGTCGACGTGGCAGTGCTTACATGCCTGATTGCACATCTTGCCAACATTCACTTGAAAAATCTCAAGTGCTGTTGGACGAAGCGGATACAAGTCGGCCTTGCGCATTGCATCCGCAAAGCGCGGCAACGACGTGGCGTCGGCGCTGGTTGTATTCAGGACCTTGAGCTGAAGATCGGAGTGAGAAAGGTCGTTCCCACGCGATTTGAGAGAGGTTGTAGCTAGTGACATTGGTCCATTACATCATGAGTTCTTTTGCCTTGTTCATCATCATCGTGCTGTGCACGAGCGACGAACCACCACGAATGGCTGCACCTACGTGGACTGCTTCCATCATCATCTCTTCTGTTGCGCCCTTTTCCAGTGAATCCGTGGTGTAGGCATCAATGCAATACGGACACTGCACTACATGAGCAACGGCAAGTGCGATAAGCGATTTCTCACGCTGCGTGAGTGCGCCTTCTGCGAACACTGCACCATAGTAGTCGAAGAACTTCTTGCCAAGCTCTTCTTTGAACTCGACGATGTTGCCAAACTTGGCGAGATCTGCGGGGTTGTAGTATGAAGACATGCTACCTCAAAGTGAAAAGGAATGACGTACAATGCCGACGTGACTGACAAATATATCTCATCGGAGTTCTGTGAGTGTAACGAATGCCGTAGAGCAGGGATATTGACGCGATATGGCGCTTGGGGTTACTGTAAGGAGGATACATGGCAGCATTGGATACGTACACTGGTCCGTGGACGCGGCGAGAAGCCGCCCATTTGGTCCGGCGCTCTCTTTTCGGGCTACGTCTGCAGGACGTTACCACCGCCCTTTCGGGCACCGTAGGTGAGGCAGTCGACATGCTCCTTGCCACCTCGCCGCCCCCCGCGGCCCCTATTGCCTATACGAACTCGGGTGCCATTACTGCCGGCAACGAATGGGCGACGGCCGCCTATGAATCGGGCAGTGAAGGTCAGCGCGTGACTTTTGCGCAAACGTGGTGGATCGACATCATGCTCCAGCAAGGATTTACCCTGCGTGAAAAGATGACGCTGTTTTGGGCGAATCACGTACCCACAGGCTCGAACTCTGTGAAGGACGCCCGCTACATCGTGCAGCAAAATTCGTATTTGCGTTCGAATGCATTTGGCAACGTCAAGAATATTATCCGCGATACCACCTTCGATCCCGCCATGCTGCGCTATCTGAGCGGCAACACCAACACGAAGAAACAGCCGAACGAAAATTATGGCCGTGAGCTGCAGGAGCTGTTCACGATTGGCAAGGGACCCGAGATTCAACCGGGCAACTACACGAACTACACAGAGGCAGATGTAAAGGCGGCCGCGCGAGTGCTGACAGGTTGGTCCGATGATGCAACCACACGCAAGGCCAAGTTCAACGCAGGCAATCACGACATCACAGACAAGACGTTTTCTGCGGCCTATGGGAACACGGTAATCAAGGGTGGCAAGGATGAGGCGGGGGCACGTAGAGAGATTGACGAGATGCTCACAATGATCTTTGCGCAACCAGCCACGGCACTGTACTTTGTGCGCAAGCTGTACCGGTTCTTTGTGGACTACAAGATCTCTTCTTCTACAGAGCAATCAGTGATCGTTCCATTGGCAGACATGCTTCGCGCCAACAACTACGAGGTGAAGCCAGTGCTACGCGCATTGTTCACCAGCACACACTTCTTCGATACGGAACGCATTGGTTGCATGATAAAGCCACCATCCGATCTCGTGATTGGCGTGGTGCGCACATTCCAACCGCCCGATCTCTTCCCGGCAGAAAAGAACAAAATGCATTGGGCGTATCGCACGCTCAGAAAGACCATGGCCACGGCGCAACAAGACCTCTACAATGCACCCAACGTTGCGGGTTGGCCGGCCTATTATCAGGAGCCGTTCTTTCATGAGATTTGGATCAATGCGGATACGCTGCAAAAGCGCGTGAAGTACACGAACGATCTGAGCTCGGATGGATATCTGCTTGACGAGGCCTACGAGAAGAGCTACATCGACGAGATCTATGCCGCCAAACTCGTCAGCGATCCTGGCGTTATCACGACGCTCATCAACGAATGGGCCTTCCTCCTCTTCCCGATTCCGTTAAACGACAATCAGATTGATGCGTGTAAAAACGTGGTGCTCTCTGGCTTGCCGGACTATGAGTGGTCTGTTGAATGGGGTGACTACGTGAACGATCCCACCAACGACGCAAAGCTGCAACCAGTGCGCACGAAACTCCGCGCACTCTTGCGCTACATGATGGGTATGGCCGAACATCAGATTTGTTAAGGAGCAACACATGAAACGCAGAGACTTTATCAAGGGCACAGCCCCTGCCGCCCTCCTTCCATTTCTGATCAACGGATATGCTGTTAGCGCCTACCGTCAGTCACCGTTGTTGCAAGCGCTCGAGCAGTCGGCGTGCGACGATCACATTCTTGTGCTCATTCAACTGAATGGCGGGAACGACGGATTGAATACTGTGATTCCGCTCGACAAGTATTCGCTCTACAATGCTGCTCGCACGAACATTGCGATTGCAGAAAACACTGTTCTGAAACTCACGAACGAAGTGGGCTTGCATCCGCAGATGACGCAGATGCAGCAGATGTTTTCGAATGGACAGTTGCGTGTGATCAATAGCGTTGGCTATCCAACACCGAACTATTCGCATTTCCGTTCGACGGATATATGGCTTACGGCGTCAGACTACGATCAAGTGATTGAGTCTGGATGGATGGGTCGCTACCTGGACTATCAATACCCCGGCTTCCCCGAGAACTTCCCGAACGCGGCCATGCCAGATCCGCTAGCGATTCAGATTGGCTCTGTGATTTCGGGAGGGTTGGAAGGTCCGAAGGCAAACATGGGCATGGCCTTTACAGATCCAACAACGTACTTCAACATCGTCAACGGACGTACACCGGTACCGATCGGACAGCGCGCGGGTGAAGAGCTGGAGTTTGTGCGCAAGATCGGTGTGCAAATCGAGCAGTTTGCAACGCCTGTAAAAGCCGCCGCGGCAAAGGCAAAGAACAAAAGCACGCTCTACCCTGCAGCAAGGACCAATCCGTTGGCAGATCAACTGAAGATCGTTGCACAACTGATTGCCGGTGGATTGAAGACACGCATTTACGTAGTGAACCTGAGCGGATTCGATACGCACTCGTATCAAACAACAGGTGGCGCTGGCAGTCCGACGCCACACGGTACACTTCTCAGTCAGCTTAGTGTTGCCGTGAACGCATTCCAAGACGATCTAAAACTTCTTGGCATTCAAGACCGCGTGATGGGCATGACGTTCTCAGAGTTCGGACGTAGAATCAAGAGTAATTCAAGCGGTGGTACCGATCACGGTGCGGCTGCTCCGCTCTTTGTGTTTGGCGCGAACGTTGTGAGTGGCGTACTTGGGTCGACGCCCGACATTCCATCATCTGCATCTCCCGAAGACAACATTCCAATGCAGTATGACTTCCGCTCTGTGTATGCATCGCTGTTGAAAGATTGGTTCTGTGTTCCGCAACAAGTGATCTCCGAGTTGTTGTATCGCGACTTCCCATTGCTTGCCATCGTCAAGGGCGGTTCGCCCACGTCCATCTTTGATGAGGTGCTCGACCAGCATGCAGGACTTTCCGTATCGCCTCATCCAGTGGAGTCTTCATGTACGATCTCTATGAACGCACCACAAGGCCCCATCAGAATGTCGATGTACGATGGGACAGGTCGTGAGATTGCAGTGATCTTGGAAGGCGCGGCAAACGGCGGCTCGATGCAAGTGCCATATTCAATGTCTGCACTTTCTGCGGGTACCTACTACGTCCGCCTGCAGCATAGCAAAGGCGTTGCGATGATGCCGTTGATCAAGCAATAGTCGCGCGAACGTTGGTGCGCGTCAGCACGACGCCCACAATAACGGCGAGAATGGCAAGGTCTACAAAAACGAGGCCAGGCAGACTGCCCATGCTCGACGTCACAGGAATCACACTTGGATAGAGAACAAATAGTGGTGCGGCTACCACTACACTTCCGTATCCAAGCATCTTGGTTCTACCGGAAGCAACCCTCGCATTATTCAATGCCATCAGCAATGATGGGCCCGAGAGATAGGCGGCTGTTGAGATCGTCCCAATCCACACGAGCATTAAACGCACGTCATCCGTCTCTTTCAACAACAACGGAATGATGTTCAGTGCTATGGCCAAGCCGCAGACTACGGTGAGAACGGACCACAGACTTTGACTGAAATACCTTCGCGTGAATGCATAGGCGATCACGCAACTGCAACAGCGGACCCACGCCACCCAAGCCATATTGCCAGGAATGAATTCCGAGCCAGACTGCGTATGTGCCCAGTCGAGAAGAGCCTGTCCGCTCACCAGCATGATAGCCGCTATGAGCAACGGAATATCCGTCACATCCACAGAACCACGTCGGCGCTGAAGGACAACGTAGATTCCTAATACCATACCAAGGATCGGTAAGAGGACGATAGCTGTTACTGCAAGTGCAATCATGATGACGTTTCCTCTTCACAATTCCCGCAGGCGTGATCGAATCCGGGTGACTCTACTTGAACCGTCGTATGAACGATGTCGAACTTCTCTTTCATCACCGTTTGCACAGCTTGCACCACATCATCACTCGGATGCTCGCTCACAACATGTACCGTAGCCGTGTAATCTTTAGAACCTAGCTGCCACACGTGTACATCGTGTACGTTGATCACGCGGACATCCTTGAGCAAAGCGGCGCGCACATCGTCAGGTGAGATGTGTTCTGGAGCCGATTCCATCAAGATCACACTGGCACTCTTGATCACACGTACAGCTCCTCGAATGATCACAGCAGCAATCAGGAGCGAGATGAGCGGATCAATCCATTGCCAGTCTGTCACCGATAAGATGATAGCCGCGATAATCACGCCGGCACTCGAGAGCAGGTCGGTGATCACATGCAGGTAGGCACTGCGCGTTGTGATGTGCTCGCTTCGGTGCAAGTACATCGCACTAATCCCATTGGCTATAAAACCCACAACGGCAACCACGAGCATGGAGTCTGCATGTACGTGTTCTGGAACGGCGAATCGACGTATCGCTTCCAGTATGATGTAGATGCAAATGCCAAGGAGGAGAAAGCCATTGGTAAGGGCGGCAAGGATTTCAACGCGCCGCATACCAAACGTAAATCGAATATCGTTCTTCTCGCGAGCTCGAGCGGCAACACGCAGTCCGGCAAAGGCGATGACGAGCGAGGCGAGGTCAACAAACACATGCCCTGCATCCGAGAGTAATGCAAGAGAACCAGAGATGAACCCACCTATAACTTGGGCAATGAAGACCGTCCCCGTAAGGATCATCGCAATGCGCAGTGGCCGGATATCGCGGTGCTCATGAACATGCGCATGGTCATGTCCGTGGTGCTCATGATGGTGTCCACTCATCGCAGCGATGGCACGAGTGCTAACAGTGACGCATACATCACCAACAGTGGCGCAACAAAGAGGATGCTATCAAATCTATCGAGCACACCGCCATGACCTGGAATAAGCTGCGAGCTATCCTTCACGTCGGCATCGCGCTTCAACCAGCTCTCAGCAAAGTCGCCCAGCTGTCCGCCCACACCAACAATCACGCCGCATATCACCGCATGACGAAGTGCCACCGTTGGCAAACACCACATCACGCCAATCACGAAGGCAGCAACGCTTCCGATCAGTCCCGCCACGCTGCCCTCCCATGATTTCTTAGGACTCACGCGCGGATTGACCTTGTGTTTTCCGATGGCCATACCAACGAAGTATGCAAGCGAATCGCACATCCATACACTCACAAACGCAATCATGACAAAGCGGAATCCAAGATCTGCCTCTATGCTTGTTGTAAGCGTTCCGTCCAACTGATACTGTCGCAGATAGATCAAGGAGGCAAAGCCAAGACTCACATAGACAATGCCCATCAGCGTCGTACTCACGTTGAACACTGCTTGAGGTCGGTTCCTCCACATCTCCATCGCCAACGTGAGCACCGACACAAGCATCATCATTGGAATCATAACGAGCAGCCAGCGGACGCTCCAATGTTGCGATGGGTCCACAAAAAGCGACGCCAATACCGTCATGGCAACTCCCCCGAGCATGCCCACGATGTAGTTCGGCGCCGCTCCCTTTGCGGCGGCCAGCTTGTAGAATTCATACAAGCCAACGGCGCCAATGAACGTCATCAGCACGTTGAATACCCAGCCTCCAACGTACATCGACCCCAGCATGAGAGGGATGCCGACAGCGGCGGTAACAATGCGAATGATCATGTTCTTCATCCTGCAAAGTTAGCCTTTCCTATCTTCGTACATGGCCATTTATGAATTGAATCCCGACGCAGTGAATGTACTGCTCATTGGTGAAGCCGATCTTGTTATCGAATTCGCCCAGGTGCTCACATCACGCAACATCCCGTTTTCTATCCTGCCTCTTATGGACGAGATCGATGAGCTCGATATGGAGTTCCCGGATATGGACCTCGACAGTGAGGCATTGAGTATCGATGCCGACCAGTTTGGAGTGTTCACATCCAAAGTGATGGAAGATCTCCGTGCTCAACCGGGTGCCTTCACGCACATTGTAGACCTTTCGTTTGTGAACCCTTTCGACAGAAAGATTACACTCGAGATTGCAAGCTCTGTGAACCCTCGTGCCACGGTCCTTGCCTCTACGCTCACAAGTACTGCAACGGAGCTCGGTCTTATCTCGAACACTCCGTTGCGCATTGTCGGCATTGGCATTGTTCCTTCGTTGATGTCAACCACGTCCCTCATGGAATATGCTCCGGGCCTCAACACTACAGCCGATCACATTGCACGCGCACATTCGTTCCTGCAAACGCTTGGCTACACGCCCGAGCGTGTTGAAGACCGCGTGGCGCTTGTGCACATGCGCATCCTTGCCACCCTCATCAACGAGGCTGCCTTTGCAGTGATGGAGGGTGTTGCCACTCCTGCAGATATCGACCAAGCCATGAAGCTCGGTACGAACTATCCAAAGGGGCTGCTGGAATGGGCGGACGAGATCGGCATCCCGATCGTCACGCTCGTCCTTGAATCTCTCTATCGCGAATACCAACAAGAACGCTACCGTCCGTGTGTGCTCCTCAAGCAATACATGAGGGCAGGCTGGAATGGGAAGGCGGCAGGGAGAGGATTCTACACGTATTGAGTGTGCGCGTCTACATCGACTTCGATAACACAATCTCTGTAGGAGATGCCGGAGACGAACTCATTCGCGCGTTTGGTTCGTTTGAGCCGCTGCATACGGAGCTTCAACAGGGCGCCATTTCTGTCGCCGAGTACTATCGTCGCGCGGCCTCTACGTTTCGGTCAGCCACAACACCAGAAGCAATTCGAGAGTGGACGTTGAGCGTCGACATTGACCCTTCGTTCGTCAAACTCGTTGCCTGGTGCACCAGCGAACAGATTCCAATAACCGTTGTGAGTGATGGGTTCGATGTGTACATCGCTCCGCTCATGCAACGCGTTGGACTTTCTACGGTACCTGTGTACTGCAATCGCCTCGTCTACACAGATGGCGGATTTGTCCCCGAGTTTCCTGGTGCGTCCGAGTCGTGCTCATGTTTTTGCGCATCATGCAAACGCAACACTCTGTTGCGACATGCTGCAGAGGATGATGTAATCGTTTACATCGGCGATGGTATGAGTGATACGTGTGCGGCCGAACATGCCGACGTGGTGTTTGCAAAGAGTACGCTTGCGGCGTACTGCACTGCGCACGGCATTCCGCATCATCACTTCAAAACCTTGCACGATGTGGTGTATATCCTTCAAACAATTGCAACCAAGAATGGATTTCGGAGTCGCAGGCAAGCGCAGCTTGCTCGGAAGCGAGCGTATGAGAGAGAGTAGATGCAAGTGAGAAGTTCGTAAAGTGAGAAGTGACAAGTGAGAAGTGAGAAGTGAGAAGTCAAGTGAGAAGTGAAAAGTGACGAGTGACAAGTCAAGTGAGAAGTGACAAGTCTAGTGAGAAGTGACAAGTCAAGTGAGAAGTGACAAGTGAGAAGTGACAAGTGAGAAGTGAGAAGTGAGAAGTGACAAGTGAGAAGTGACAAGTGAGAAGTGAGAAGTGGAACGTGACAGGCTGCCGGGAGGCTGCCGGGAGGCTGCCGGGAGGCTGCCGGGAAGCTGCCGGGAAAGTGAGAAGTGACGAGAGGTGCGTGGGAGTGTAGATGCAGGCGCCAATAGGCGTATGCGAGTTTGGCTCCGTTAAACCGACCGTAGGGGCATGAACACAAAGGCCGGCTACACGCATTCATTTCACTTTGGTAGGATATCATCATGACACGAACCATGCAGTTCGCCACCGTCCTTCTTCTGGTTGGCTTCGTCATGCCACTGAGCGCACAACAACCATCGGCTGAACAGAAGGCAGCGGGAAAAGAGCTCCGCACATCAATGCGCTCTTGGTTTCAGACGTCGGTCTATCCGACGCTTACTTCATGGAAGCGCACGTACGATGCGTCCCTATCGGCAGAAGACCTGACAACACTCAATGCGTTGCGTGTAGAAGCGGCTCGACTGAAGGGCACGATGAAGAGTGCTTCGAAGGACGAGCGCCATGCCGCCATGAAGTCGATTGTTGAGCGCGCAAAACCGATTGCCAAGCGTTCTAAGGATGCGCTCACATCGACGTTCACTAATGGCAAGCAACAGATAGACACATGGCGCTCAGAAGGAAAGGCCATCGTCGATCAGTGGCACGCTAAGTACCCCGACGCGAAAGCTCACATGGGCATGCATCACATGAAGGGAATTCTTCAAGACGGCGACGGCAGCGAGCACAAGATGAAGCGCGCAGCAATTCGATTCATGCTATGGGACGGTACTCTTCCAAGTGACGACAAAGCTGAAGCCCAGTTCCCCGGCACTTATGATGATGATGCCATGACACTCTCACCAGCCCCAACAGAGCACATGACCACTGTCCGCGTCGATGGTTTGCAGGACGGTCCCGCAACGATTGATGTGTTTGACATGAATGGGACACTTGTTAAGAGCATTCCCACGACTGTCACAGGTGGAGCAATTGAGCAGCAAATCGACGTGAGCTCCCTCAACGCTGGCACGTACATGGCAAGCGTCAACTCACAACGAGGTAGACGCACCACCCAACTCGTCGTACATCGCTAATTCTTCTGGCCCGCACGACACCCAACGTACATCGCTCCGTCTCCCAACCCGCACTACATACGAAGCCCGCTCTTGCCCTCGCAGAGCGGGTTTTTCTTTTGTGTTTTCATTTGTGTGTTGCAACACACTTTACATTCCGTATCTTCGTCCTACACTTTTCACTTATAACTCGTCACTCGTGACTTTCCCGGCAGCTTCCCGGCAGCCTCCCGGCAGACGGTCACATTTCACTTCTCACTTCTCACTTGACTTCTCACTCGTCACTTCTCACTTCTCACTTGACTTCTCACTCGTCACTTCTCACTTCTCACTTGACTTCTCACTTCTCACTTGACTTCTCACTTGACTTCTCACTCGTCACTTCTCACTTCTCACTTGACTTCTCACTTCTCACTTGACTTCTCACTCGTCACTTCTCACTTCTCACTTGACTCGTCACTTCTCACTTGACTTCTCACTTCTCACTTGTCACTTGTCACTTTACGAACTTCTCACTTTACGAACTTCTCACTTTCAACTATGACTTCTCTCCTCGCCATCTCCGGCTCTCTTCGAGCGAACTCCTTCAACACGAATCTTCTACGGTCGACGCAAGCGCTTGTGCCGGACGGAGTAACGGTAGAACTCGCGGATCTTGCAGACATTCCGATGTTCAACCAAGACCTAGAGGCAAACGGAATCCCTGCCGCCGTTCAAACCCTCAAAGACCGCATCGCTGCTGCTGACGGCGTGATTTTTGCGACACCAGAGTATACCAGAAGCATTCCGGGTGTACTCAAAAATGCGTTGGATTGGGTATCGCGCGGACCCGTCCGTCCGCTATCTGGCAAACCCGTGATCGCCGTAAGCGCAAGTGGCAGCCCCTTTGGTGGCATACGAGCACTCACGGAACTCCGTCAGCTCCTCACCCACCTTGGGGCGAACGTCACCCATAGTCCCGAAGTTGCCGTTGGCCAAGCGAACACAAAATTCGATGAACTAGGTGTGTTCACGGACGAAGCGGGTATACGCTTTTATACCACCCTTCTCGGTAATCTTCTGATCAAAATCGAACTTGAAAGACGCATGAAAGAACTTGTGTAAGGAACCAGTACAAGGAACCCGTCTTGCGAACTTGTGTAAGGAACCAGTGCAAGGAATCTGTCTTGCGAACTTGTGTAAGGAACCTGTCTAGGGAACGCGTGTAAGGAACCAGTGTAAGGAATCTGTCTTGCGAACTTGTGTAAGGAACAATGATGACATCACACCTCTTCACGTCCGACTCTCGAGGATACAACGACCTCGGATGGCTTCGCTCATATCACACCTTTTCCTTCGGACAGTACTTCGATCCGGAGCGTGTGCATTTTGGAGCGCTGCGAGTCTTCAACGACGATACGGTTATCGGCGGACGTGGCTTTGGCACACATCCGCATGACAACATGGAGATCATTTCGATTCCGCTCGAAGGCGTGCTTATGCACCGAGACAGCATGGGCCATGAGCAAGGACTCGTACCAGGAAATGTGCAAGTGATGAGTGCGGGAACCGGACTCACACATTCTGAATTCAACGGATCTGCAGATGCAGACTTGAAGTTTCTTCAGATCTGGGTGATCCCGAACGTACGCGACGTGGAACCTCGGTACGACGAAGTACACCTAACCGAAGCCGATGGGCACGAAGCATTTCACACGGTGGTAGGGCCGCAGGGTGCGGACTTTCCACTCTTCATTCATCAAGATGCCTACTTGAGTATTGTGCGGCTCGACGCAGGATCAACGGCAACGTATGCGTTGCGCGACGAGAAGAATGGCACGTTTACATTTGTCATCGACGGTGATGTTTCTGCGAATGGCATCGCGCTTGCTCGACGTGATGCTGTTGGTATCACCGATGTTGCAACGGTTGATGTTGTTGCAAGTACGGCCTCCACCGTCATCACGATCGAGATACCAATGCTCTGATCTTTTTTTCGATGGTGATCAGCACAATCACAACAATTCCAGACGCCATCACAAAGGCCCACTCGGTCCAACCGAGTGGAGCCGTGTGGAACCACGCCTGCATGAACGGTGCATACGTATAGAGCAACTGCAGCGCCATCATGAGCACCGCTGCTCCCCATACATACATGTTGCTAAAGTAGCCTACGGTGTGCACTGGCTCTACGAGCGTCCTGCACGAAAACACGTACAACGTACTCATCACCACAAATGCATTCGAAGAAGCAGTGCGAGCTAACGCAAGCGTTTCTCCTTGAGCGAGTTCGAACAGGAAAATCGAGAACGAGCCGCACAACAGCAACAGCCCTACGAAAATCGTTCTGAATAACAGTGCACTCGAGAGCAAAGGCTCCCCACGTCCACGTGGCTTCTTCCGCATGGCATTGGGTTGCAACGGCTCAAAGGCAAGCGGCAGTCCTAAGATTACGGCGGTGGTCATATTGATCCACAGAATCTGCACGGGAAGAATTGGCAGCGCTACGTCAACGGCAATGGCAGCAACGATCACGAGGCCTTCGCCAATATTCGTAGGGATGGTCCAGACGATGAACTTCAAAAGATTGTCGAAGACAGTTCTGCCTTCTTCGACAGCGTGAACGATGGTGATGAAGTTGTCGTCCGTAAGAACCATTGCGGCCGCGTCTTTCGCAACATCCGTTCCACTCTTCCCCATGGCAATACCAATGTCTGCCTTGCGAAGCGCAGGCGCATCGTTCACGCCATCGCCTGTCATGGCAACAACATGACCGTCTGCCTGGAGTGATTCTACAAGTCGGAGCTTTTGTTCGGGCGTGACGCGCGCGAACACAGCCACTTCGCGAGCAGCAGTTGCGAATTCCTCTGCACTCATGGATCCGAGTTGCGTGCCCGTAAGAGCCACGAGTGTATCTCCGTCTCGCTTGCCGTGCAGTCCTAGTTGTCGTGCGATTGTCGCTGCCGTTACGGCATGATCTCCCGTAATCATTTTCACGGCTATGCCAGCTTGTAAACATTCTGCAATGGCAGCCTTTGCCTCTTCGCGAGGCGGATCAACCATAGCAACGAGTCCCAAAAACGTCATACCATCGGCGATCATTGAGATATCCATTGAAGACTGTCGTGAACTCATGCGCTTCTCTGCAAAGGCCAGCACGCGCAGACCGCCACCACTAAGAGCAAGCACCGTATCCATCACAACATCACGGTTCACATCAGAAGTGCACCGAGAAAGAACCGCCTCCACGCTGCCCTTCATGGCTACATACGAGCCCCCTTCTTCGTCGTGCAACGTTGCCATACATTGATTCTCCGATGAGAACGGGATTGCATCGATGTAAGGCCGATCTCGCAGTTCACTCTCGCGCGACATCGAACACTTCATACCGAGCACGATCAACGCCGACTCTGTTGGATCTCCGATTGCCACCCACTCACCATCCACATTGCGCACGTCACTGGTGTTGCAAAGAATGGCGCTTCGAATCAATGCGCGTAGATCTTCATGTGGTTCCATCACTTCGCCGCGAGCATCCACGATACTGCCTTCGGGCAAATACCCTGTTCCGCTAACTGCAAGCACTTCGTCGCCCGAGAACACATTCACCACTGTCATTTGATTTTGCGTGAGAGTCCCAGTTTTATCACTACAAATCACCGTAGTGCTACCAAGTGTTTCGACGGCGGGGAGTCTTCGGATGATTGCTCTTCGCTTTGCCATACGACCAACACCAATGGCAAGAATAATCGTGACCGCTGCCGGGAGTCCCTCGGGAATGGCTCCTACACTAAGCGCCACGGCGGCCAAGACCATGTCGACGATCTTCTCGCCACGCATCAGCCCCACAGCCATGGTGACAGCGGCAAGACCAAGGATGCCTATCAACAGTCGCTTGCTGAAATGCTCAATGGTCTGCGTGAGTGGTGTTGTGAGCGACACAGTATTCGCGAGTAACACAGAGATCGTTCCCACTTCTGTGTGCGAGCCGGTTGCAACAACAACGCCAACAGCCGTTCCAGCAACGCAGATCGTAGCAGCGTATGCCATGTTCGTTCTATCTGCTAGCACTGCTTCCGGCGCAATCGATCCTGTTGCTTTTTCCACGGCCACACTTTCGCCTGTAAGTGCAGCTTCTGCAATCCTACATTCGTGAACACGAAGCAAGCGAAGATCAGCTGGGATTTTGTCTCCAGAATCGATTTCAACAATATCACCCGGCACGAGTTCGGTGCTGGCAATCATTGTTCGCAGTCCACCTCGAATCACAGTACACTCCGTACCAATGCTCGTCGAAAGTGCAGTGAGAGCCTGCACGGCCTTGCCCTCTTGCACAAAGCCAATGATGGCATTGAGCAAGACCACGCCAATAATGACTCCAGCATCGGTTACGCCACCAAGTGCGGCAGAAACGCCGCCGCTGATAAGCAGAATGATGATCAGTGGATTATTGAATTGCTGGAGAAAGCGAAGGATGGAAGAAGGTGGCGGGGCGTGCGGCAGGACATTGGCGCCATAGGTCGATCGACGACGTTCCACTTCGTCTGTCGTGAGTCCACAAGCGGGTTGTACGCCGAGCTCCTTGGCGACCTCGTCTACTGAACGTGCATGCCACACGGTGGGTTGCTTCTTTGAATGGTCATCGTTGTTCACAGTGAAACTCCAACGGCCGCATTGATCGCATCTTCAAGCAGGAGTTCGTGTACTGCATTCATGTCTATGTATAGAATTCGATCTTCCGTCGCGAAGGGCACACGAGTGCGGATGCAAGCGATTACACGTTCAAGTGGTTCACTCGTTGTGAGTGGTCGGAGAAGATCGATCCCCTGCGCGGCGCAAAGCAACTCGATGGATACCACACGCTCTACATTTTGAACGATACGCCACAACTTCCGAGCTCCAATGCTGCCCATGGAGTTGTGGTCCTCTTGATTGGCCGACGTGGGAATACTATCTACAGATGCGGGATGTGCGTACACTTTGTTTTCGCTCACCATAGATGCAGCCGTGTACTGAGCGATCATCATTCCGGAATGCAACCCACCATTGGGGGTAAGGAAGCGAGGCAGACCTCCAAGAGCGTGATTCACGAGGCGTTCTGTGCGACGCTCTGAGATGCTTGCCAGCTCTGCGACGGCAATTCCAAGAAAGTCGAGCACAAGTGCCACGGGTTGACCGTGAAAGTTTCCGCCTTCAACATGTGCATCATCCTCTGCAAATATCAAGGGATTGTCTGTCGCAGAATTCATTTCTCGCTCAATCACAGAGGCACAGTACTCCACGGTGTCACGTGTTGCACCGTGCACTTGTGGCATACATCGCAAGGAGTAGGCGTCTTGAACTCTCTCATCTCCCTCACGATGCGACGCGCGGATTGCACTGCCATGCATGAGTGAGCGCAGGTTCGTTGCAGATCGGATCTGTCCGGGATGAGGTCGTGCCTTGTGCAGGCGTGCGTCGAACGCGTTGTCTGTTCCACGAAGAGCGTCTGCCGAGAGTGCACCTGCGATGTCTGCTGCATCGCAAAGCCGCCTCGCGCGGTCCACAGCGAGTGCACCGTAGGCGCACATCATTTGCGTTCCGTTAATCAAGGCCAAGCCTTCTTTTGCAGCAAGGCGTACGGGTTCGATTCCATGTTCGCGCAGCACATCAGCTGCAGGTTTGCCGCCGATCTCTCCCTTTCCGATCAGTGCCAATGCTAGATGGGCCAGCGGTGCTAGGTCGCCGCTACTGCCCACACTTCCTTGCTCAGGAATCGTAGGGGTGATGCCGACGTTGATCATCGCAATAAGGGTGTCGAGCGTCGACAGACGTATGCCCGACAAGCCCTTTGCCAACGCATTCACGCGGAGGATCATCATGGCGCGCACGACTGCGTCTGGCAATGGGTCGCCCATACCAGCGCTATGACTGATGATCAAGTTTTCTTGTAAGTGTTCGACGTGCTCAGTTGGAATGAAGACGTTAGCAAACTCTCCAAAGCCCGTCGTCATTCCATAGACGATACGCCCCTCTGCAATCCAACGTTCAACAGCATCCCTTGCTGTTTGAACGCGAACGCGCGATTCGGGAGTGAGACCAATCTGTGAAGTTGGATCGAGCGCAGCTGCTGCCAGCGCCTTGATCCCGAGTGTTGAGCCGTCTAGATAAAGCATCTGCCAATTTACAACGCAGGGTCTCGTGCTTCGAGGAATTCCTGAATGTTGGCCTTGAGCGGTAGTCCAAGCTTTTTACGGATGGACATGCGATGCTTTTCGATGGCACGTGTGGTCACGCATTGGACGGCGGCTATTTGAGAGGATTTCAAGCCTGCATAGATGTACATACAGGTGAGCACTTCCGTCATCGTAAGCTCCGGAAACTGACTCCGGAGCTTACGAGAGAATTCGCTTGTGTATTCTTGGACTTGTTGTTCGATGGCCGTGAGATGGTCGAAGTCTCTGAGCTTCGACCTGATCTCGCGGGGTAAGACCGATAGTTCGGCCGTGATCTCTTGCGGAGACTGGAAGCGTAGTCCGTCGAGCCTGTCTGCTATCGACAAGAGAAACTCGCGCTTTCGCTGAATGTGCAGCGCAAGAAGCAGACGGTCATCGCTCGTGGTGTCTAACCTTCTCACTTCTTCTTGTTTGTGGGACCCTTAAGCATGGAGCTCCACGAGTACTCCTGAGGAACGGCCCTACCCTGCTTGGCGCAGTCGATCAGGAACGTTGCTGTCGTGTCGAGTACCCATTCGAAGTTGTCTTCCTGGACCGAAGAACGTTCTGCATCGGGAGCACAATTCAAATAGTCGATGGCATACGGAATGCCGTCACGAACAGCGAACTCGATGGTGTTGAAGTCATAACCAAGCATGTTGCAAATACGCAAACACAGGTCCTTCAGCGTTGCCTCCATGGCTGGCGTGGGCGCAAAGTCTGCCTGATAGCGCAAGTGATGCGGATTGCGCGGCTCGTACGGCATGATGTGCACGTATTTGCGGCCGATGCAGTAGCAGCGATAGTATTCCGTGAATTCGATGCCTTCTTGCAAGGTCATCACAATGTTCGATGTTTCGGAGTATGCAGCGAAGAACTCTTCTACGTTGTTCACCTTATACACGTGCTTCCATCCGCCACCATCATATGGTTTCAGATACGACGGGAATCCAACATAGTTGAATATCTCTTCCCAATTCAAGGGGAACATCAGATTGCGAAACGAATCGCTTGTGGTATCGGGTGGGTTCTCTTTGCTTGGCAGTAGCACAGTCTTGGGGACGGGTATTCCGGCCTTCTGTGCAATAGCATAGTTGAAGAACTTGTCGTCTGCGCTCCACCAAAATGGATTATTGATGATGCGCACGCCATTCAATGCGGCAACCTTGAGCATTGCCCGGTAGAAGGGCACGTCTTGCGAAATCCGATCCAAGATCACATCGTATTCGAAGAGCTGATCTAATGTGATGCCGCCAATCTTGACGAACTCGGCCATGACGCCTTGATCGCGACTATTGATCGCCTCGACCAATGCAGGTGGAAAGGATTGTTCCATTCCGAAAAGCAAGCCAACCTTTTTCATGGTAACCCCAAGGATATGCGTGAATGCGCTGTTGAAAATTTTGTGTAGGAGGTCGTGCGAATATAGGCAGGTTGTTCACTCGCCAAGGTAGCCGTGAACCGTAAGCAAGCTCATATCGGCCGTTGCCGTGGTAAAGGCCGCAAATGTGGGCTCCGTTCCAAGCCAATGTCCGAGGTTGACGTACAGACCACGTCCGATCTGTTCCTCTGCGGCAATGTGACGGTGACCCATCACAACCACATCAAACCCCTCGGCAATGCGTTCTGCTGCGAAATCACGGATGCCGTCTGTAGTACCGAAGTCTTTCCTATCCGTGTATTCCCTGCTACCCTCGGAGGTGCCAGAGGCAAGCCCTATTCCTAGGTCGGGATGCAAAACACGGTACACCCACTGCGCAAAGGGATTGCGAAGCACCGTGCGCAACATGAGATACCCCATGTCGTTGTGGGCTTTTCCGTCTCCATGCGAGATATAGAACAGCTTCTCACCCAGGCGCACCGATACGTCGCCCGTAATCACTTGCAGACCCAACTCCTCTTCGAAGTAGGTGTAATGCCCGAAGTCGTGGTTGCCCATCAGGTACGTCATGGGTACGCCAGCATCTCGAAGGTTATGAAGGGCGGCAAGGGTGCGCACGTGACGTCGGGGGACAACGGTTTTATAGTCAAACCAGTAGTCAAACAGGTCGCCCACGATAAAAACGTGCGCCGCGTCGCGAGAAAGTCGGTCCAGCAACCTCAGCAGCAACCGCTCCCGCTCTCGGTCTGCCTCCGGCTTCCCGAAGCCCAAGTGGACGTCGGACAAGAAGTAGACCATGGGGCCACGCGTCAGATCAAGGCTGAGCGATGTAAGGGAAACAACCGGTTCAAGCATATATGGACGAAAATAGACCCCTTTCCCCTTTCCCCTTTCACTTTCCTCCTTCACCTGTATCTTTGTTCACCATGAATCCCTCCATTCGCAAACGCGTGACCACTCGCAGAGTGATCGAAATGAAGCGGGCCGGCGAGCCGATCGCCTGCCTTACGGCATACGATGCCATGACGGCAGCGTTGTTC
Organism: Kapaibacterium sp. (SeqCode); assembly: GCA_038202665.1. Taxonomy (GTDB): domain Bacteria; phylum Bacteroidota; class Ignavibacteria; order Kapaibacteriales; family Kapaibacteriaceae; genus Kapaibacterium. The sequence goes on from JBBRES010000001.1 coordinate 20,238, forward strand.
GATACGGCGGGGATTGATGTAATACTTGTGGGAGACTCCGTAGGGAACGTTGTGCAGGGTCATGAGACCACGCTCCCGGTCACCCTCGAACACATGATCTACCACACGCAGGCAGTGATGCGCGGAAATCTCCACGCACTCATCGTCACAGACATGCCGTTTATGTCGTACCAAGTCACCCCTCAAGAGGCTTTCCGCAACGCAGGAAGGATCATGAAGGAGGCAGGGAGCGGGGCCGTGAAGCTCGAGGGTGGACAGCGTGTTCTCGACGCGGTGCGTATGATGACCGACAGTGGCATTCCGGTGATGGGTCATCTTGGCCTTACCCCTCAGAGCATCCATCAGTTTGGTTCCTACAAGCAACGTGGCACTTCCGAAGAAGAGGCAGACACAATCAAGCGGGATGCCGTTGCCTTGCAAGAGGCTGGGGCGTTTGCCGTTGTGTTGGAGAAGATTCCGGCAACGCTTGCCGCAATTGTCACGTCGATGGTAGATATACCAACGATTGGCATTGGCGCTGGCACGGCGTGTGACGGACAGATTCTTGTGTGGACCGATATGTTGGGCATGAGTACCGAGTTTCGTCCGCGCTTCGTACGTCGGTACGCAGAGTTGCACGACGTGATCACGTCGGCCGTAGCCGCCTATGTAGAAGATGTTCGTGAGCGTCGGTTCCCAGACACCGAGGAAAGCTATTGATGCGCTTTCTGATGTGGGCTGGTACGTTGTGTGGCATCGTCGGACTTTCCGCGTGCTCGTCGCAACCAACGATCTCCGATCCCTCGCAAGTGGTGTTTCCGGACAGTGGGGTAAGCTATCGCGCTACGGTTCAGCCCTTTATGACGGTAACCTGTGCGTTCTCTCAATGCCACGGAGAGGTGAGCCCTGCCGGTGGCATACGATTGAATGATTACACAGGAATCTTATTCAGTCGTGGTAATCTTGCCGTTCCTGGAAAACCTGACGAGAGTTTGATCATTCAAGTCTTAGACAAACGCGTCGCCCACGGCGTAGGCCTTTTGGATCGCGTGAATGCAAACCATTACGCCGGTATGCGTCGCTGGATTTCTGAAGGCGCATTGAACAATTGAGAACACGGATTTTTTTACGGAGTCATTCATGAAGTCTCTACAATCGTTGGCCATCCTTGCCACCCTCGCTTTTTTTGTGGTATCGTGTTCAAAGCATGGCACACCAACGCCGGTGGACGGACTCACGGTATACACGGACCAGGTGCGCGACTTTTCGGTGAAAACGCCCGCGGGTTGGTTTACGCAAAAAGTGCCGGGTGAATTGATCGTGGTGCATTCTTCGAAAGAAGGCGCACGTCGGTTCATGAACTACGGCAAAGGTCCGGCTGGATGTAGAATCGAATACCGTGTGATTCGCTTGGATTCCACGCGTACGATCGACACACTTATCCAACGCAGCAAGCTTGAGTTCGAAGACAATCTTCCGCGTGGAACCGTAACCGCCACAACGTTTGCCGGCTCGCCTGCGAAAAAACTCACCTTGGAGTTTGAGCAAGAAGACGGGACCTTTAAGTCCGAGGCCTATTTCGTACAAAAGGATTCTTTGGTGACCATGCTGTACTTCGGCGCCTTTGGCAGCACGTACAAGGACTACGCGTCGACGTTTGACGAGATCTTGAAATCCGCATCGATTGCCAAGGATCGTCCGAAGGTAGAAGTGAAGAAGGACACGGCGGCTCCACGCGGACCTGAGCCGCCATCAGATACGTTGCGCAATTACAGCGCGCCGGAATTCTCTATGGATATTCCACAAAACTTCCAAGGAACGAAGTCATCCTCTGCCGGCGTGATCTCGTCGGTAAACATGGTTGGCTCTCGCTTCGACTGTAATATTCAGGTAGACGTCTTCGATGCATCAAAGCAGAGCAACCTCGACAAGATCATCGATCAGAACAAGGCAAAGTATGGTTCGTCGCCGAGCAACACGAACCTTGGTGGCCAGAAGGCAGCATACTTTACGTATGGCGGCGGACAGGTGTCGAGTCGTGCGTACTTTGCCGTGAAAGGCAATCGCATGTTCCGTGTTACGGTAAACATCTACAAGCCGGATCAAGGTGTGTATCAACCGATCTTCGACAAGTGTCTCGGCTCGTTCAAGATGAAATGACGTTCTTCACAGCTATGTAACGAAAAGCGCCTCGTCGGTCTTTACTGACGAGGCGTAGTCACTTGAACACTCACCCCTTCCCAGATAAATGCATCAACTCGTACGACGGTCACTCCTCGGCATCTGTTTCCTCTTCGCCTGCACGGCTCTCCATGCGATTCCGCAATTCTCGCTGATTAGTGGGAACCGTTGTTCTGGTTGCCACGTGAATGCGCAGGGATCGGGTTTGCGCACAAACCTCGGTTGGTATTCGTACATGGATGTGAGCATGATTCCACGCGAGGGGAGCTTCCTGAGCGGATTGTATAAGGGCGATGAATCGAATCAGTTTCTTGACGACAAGCTCACGCTAGGCATTGACGTGCGCGTACAGAACACGAGATCGTTTTACGATTCCGCCGCACCGCGCACCACATTCCCTATGCAGGCCAACCTCTATGCCTCCTATGAATTCGCAAAGGAATTCATGGTGGAGGGGTCGTTCAACTTCGCAGCCTTGCGCAAGGCACCGAACTCCACAGATGTAGTGCGCTATCCGGGGCAACGCGCCGGCACCTTCAGTGCATACTTCAAGCCGAGTGATTCTCTCCCAATGCTTCGCGTTGGCTTCTTCCGTCCAGCAATCGGACTCCGATGGGACGACCACACGGCATTCACGAATTCCTACGTAACGGGATCGTCACGTCAAGCGCTTGTAGCACCAATGTGGGCAGAGGTTGGAGCAGAGATCAGTTATGAATCACTGAAGTGGCTTACGATTCAGGCTGGTGTGTTCGGTTCCTCTGGTTTGTCTGAGCTCAAGTTCAGCGACGGAAAAAATCTGTATGCGGCCTTCTCTGGGAATGCCCCAACCTACACCGCACGAATCATGGTGTGGCCGCGGGCCTTCGACGACAAGATCAACATGTTCTTTGGCGCATCGGGCTTAGTGAACTACAACCTTGGGATGGTGAATGCGTGGGCTGGCGTAGGCCTCACGGATTGGCTGGCACTGCAGGCCGAGTTCATGCATCTCGATCGCGTAGGTGTGCTTCAGGCCAATAACATCACCGCCGAACTCATGGTACAGGTATGGTCTCCACTACTTCCCTACGTGCGTTTTGAACATGGTGAAACACGTCGTGCTCAAGTGACAGATCTAGCATCGGTAAACAGTATCATCCTTGGCGCACAACTCTTTCCTATCCCGTACGTCGAGATTCGCCCTGAGTATCGCATTTGGGACACCGCACTTCCGGGCTATACATCACGTTGGAACGTACAGCTCCACATCTTCTATTGAGGTAGACCATGCTCTGGAAACTCATCATTGCCATGTCTTGTGTGTCGATCCTTGCCGGTGGCGTTCTCTGGATTAAGGACGGTTTCATCCTGTTCCCGCACGATCGCGAAGAGATTCGAACGACCGTCACCGATCCGTTGTTTGGCACAACGAAAGAAGAAATCACCTGGAAGTCTGTTGAACCAAAGTACGGACTGCTTCCGCAAGGAACAGACGTCTCCGACATTCCGCGCTCCTACATCTTTGTGGTGGGAGCCAGCGGTACATTCATCCTGCTTGGCCTTGTTATGCTCAAGCGTCAACGAAAGCACACAACCTAGATCATGAAGAACGAACACCATCACGATTGCTCGACGTCACGACGGGACTTTCTCTGCAAATCAGCTTCTGTTGGGGCCGCGATTCCGTTCATCACGATCTCGTCATTGATTGTTGCTTGTGAGAAGCAAGAAGGTCAGGTCGTGAATCCGGGAGTATTTATCACGGTAGACATTTCTACAATTCCCGAATTGGCCGCTGTTCCTAGCATCATTCTTACAAGCGTTACCGGACTGAACAACGGAGACCCTGTTTTCATCTCTCGTGTGACGACGACTGCGTTTACGGTCTTCACTGGAATTTGCACACACAGTGGCAATCCCATCAATCCGCCTGAAGCACCGCTTGCTCGACTTGTGTGTCCGTACCACAATGCGGAGTTCTCGAAGGCCGACGGGACCGTACAGAAGCAACCATCATCTGGCTCTGCGCGCAACCTTCCTACGTTTACGGCAACGTTCGATCCATCGAAGAACATTCTGTCGATCACTCCATAATGCAAATGCTAGACCTTGCGTTCGACGCCGTTGTCGAGCGGGGCAAACATCTTTCCTCGGTTCTTGCGGCACTGTTCGCGCAGATCAAACCAGATCAAGAAGAAGCCACGGCCATACGACATGAGCTGTACCATCGCATACGTGCGCTTGGCATGCCTTCGTTTTTGCGTGAACGTATTGAACAAGCCTACGGTCCATCCGTCGCCGAAGCCATCATCTCATCCAGCATGGTCGATGCGCCCGTCTTCATACGTGCGAATACACTTCGTGCTAAAGTTTCGGACGTTCAACAAGCTCTCCCCGGCTCCATCCTTCGTACAGATTTTGGTTTTGAAGCTCTCGAGATTCCTGAGCCGTATGGACTCTTTCGCACCCAAGCCTATGTAGATGGTTGGTTCGAACAGCAAGACCTTGCATCGCAGCGCGTGTCTGAAACACTCCGCTTACAACCTGGAATGCGTGTTGTAGATGCCTGTGCCGGCGCCGGCGGCAAGTCGTTGCACATGGCCGCACTCATGAAGAATACCGGTCGCATCATTGCACTCGATGTGGCCGAAGACAAGCTCAATACGCTACGGAAGCGTGCTGCACATGCAGGCGTGTCGATCATCGATCCCCGACCAATCTATTCCACCAAGATTATCAAACGCCTTGCCGATTCTGCAGACAGAGTCTTGCTGGACGTGCCATGCTCTGGAACTGGTGTTTTGCGTCGCAACCCCGACATCATGATTCATACGAGCGAGACATCGCTTCTGGAGTTGCAAGACATTCAAGCCGACATTCTCCGGCGTAATGCGCGCAGTGCAAAACCTGGTGGCTTCGTGTGTTATGCAAACTGCAGTGTACTGCCCGAAGAAGGACGCTTGCAGATAGAACGATTCTTACAAGAAAGCGGCAGTGCCTTTACACTCTTGGAAGAGTGGCAGACATTGCCGCACGAGCTCGATTGCGATGGATTCTACGTTGCACTCATGCAACGGTCATGACACGAGATAGCGCATGAGTTTGCGTTTTGCAATAGGCAGGATCGTGGCTTCGAACGAAAAATCAAGGTCGGTATCACAAATGAACGTAGCAGGATTCGGCAACTCTTTGTTCACGGCCACGAGCTCCAACTTTACATCCTCTGGCGCACGCAGCACGACGTCTTCCGTCAATGTGTCAATCTCCACTGTTCGCATCGCGCGGTACTGTTCATCCTCTGCGGTAAACAACGACATTTCGTATCGCAACACATGGAACAACTGCGCACGGTGCTCGGGGATGAGCACGTATCCTTCGTCACGATACAGCGGCACAATTCCCACTTCCCCAATCTTCATGTGTTCATTCACAAAGTCGTACACGGCTGCCCCTTCCTCTCTCAAAACCCTCAACTGCGGAAGTGCCCATGTGATGAGTGCGAACATTTTTTCGATCGACTCGGAGTCGGCAGCCACCGTATCAAAGATCAAAGAATTCTTCTCGAGGTCTACTCCCTTGAGTATTCTTGGCGAATGTGTTCGGAACTGTTCACCGAGTCGGAGAATGGTTTCCAACATCGACGTCAGTTCCACCACGTCTGTAAAACCTGGATACAGTTTACTATGCCGAAGGTCCTGAGTGGCGGCATGGAGGGCGGCAAGGACACGATACTGACCCGCTTCTACGTCAGTACCAGCCTTGGTGAAGAGCTCAAGATCGAGATGTGTCATGGAGGCCTCCGTTGAGTATCACGCTACAATGATATAACAATTCTCCCCGCAACTTTGTTACATTTCGGACATGCACACACTGTACCTCTCTCTCTTCCTCGCCTTCTTCGTCGTCACAACGCACGCACAACAATGGCAACTCGGTTCGCATTCAAATGGCATTACGTCAATCACGGCTGTGCCGAGCGCATCAACGTTTGTGACCATTGGAAACGATGGCGTCCTGCACGCTTGGAATCAGCAAACTGGCGCTCCTCTATCTACAATCGCACTGTCGCCAGAGTCAAGCATGATCGGCAGCTACTTTATGCCACTGCTTCATGCACGCACAGACAGTGCCATGATCTACGTCGTTACGGCCCGGCGCATAAGCTGCGTGCAAGCAGATCTGAGTTCCGTGTTGTGGACGCTCGATCTTGAACAGGGCTCATTGCAAGACCTTGGTCTTACGACGGTGATAACGGATAGTATGATCTATCAAGACCAGATCTCATCAACCGTGTTCATCAATCTTCATACCGGCCTGCGTACTACAGCACCTGTTGGTGGACTCCCACAACCCGCCCTTGGAAGTTGTCTGCGCGTAGTGGCAGATAGCATCTTTCGCATTCGGTACGAAGACGGCGCTGTACTCGATACGCTTGTGATGCCCAAGACGATCAAGGCCTTTGACGCCACACAAAGTGGCACACTCATGGCTGTGGCCACCGAAGAGAACACCTACATTGTTGCAGGCGATTCCTTGCATGCTATCGACAGCATCGGTGTTCCAAACTACTTTGGTGAGAGGATCTTGATCTCTCCTTCTGGCGGTCGCGTGGTAAATGCTCGCGGAATTCTTTGGAACCGATCGAAGAAGTCGAAGTATTCTTTCGACAACGACGACAATGCTCCGTCTTCAGATCTTCTTACGCATCTCGCGTGGTCCAACAACGAGTCTATCGTGAGTGGCGTGGCGAAGCTTCCATGTTCAAACGGACTGGCCTGTAAGGGCGGATGGATGACTGTCTTCAACGCCAACAATGGCACCATTCTTTTTCATCCGATAGGAACGGTTGGCACGTCGTTCGACGCTTCGATTACCGACGATGGCGCGCATGCCGTTCTTGCTTCGACTGGATTGGTGTCTCTGCGACATGTAGTAGACGGCCGAGTAGTGTTGAATCGATGGCCACTCGCCACTAAAATGTTAGGCGGTACTACCTCTCCGACTGCGCAGTATGGAATGTTCGTGCACTTCGACGAAGACACCGGTGGCATCGATCCGATACCGATGATGACACTTCTCGCACCTTCACCGTCGCAGGCCACGATTGCATTTACAGTGCCTGTTGCAGTGCCTGTCTCTCCGCTCTTTGTCACAGATCGCATGACCTTTACAACCAATACCACCTACGTTGTAGATGTCCTCAACGGTACTCTTCGCGTTGTGCATGTTGCAACAAGCGCTCAGTCCGACCTTTCTGTGCAGGCCCGTTCTGTGATTCGTTGTACGGGATCGGTTGTGGCCACGATGGTGGGTAGATCAACGGTGAGCATGATCGACTGTGCTTCATTGCAGCAAGTTGGCGGATTTAATGTGTCAGACTCCGTTGAATCGATTGCAGCCGTTCGTGGTACTTCTTGGCTCGTTGCCTCAACCGCGTCGCAGCGTTTCGTTTACGACATGGGCACGAATACCATGCTGGATACCGTAGGCATTGGGGTCGACAATATCGGTCGCGCCTTACGCACAAAGCACTTCATTGAAAAGACTGGCGTATTCGTTTCTACCCATGCACTCTCTGCATCATCGCACGAAATCATTGCAACACGATTGCGAGACGGGTTGATCATACGTCGTGGCGACACGGTGAACACCGACGTTGCAGACCTCTGTGTTTCGCCCAACGGATTTGCCGTCATCGTAGTTGCGTCGGACGGTCGCGTTACAACTACACGAGGCTTCACTGGTATTGACACTATCGCTGTTGATACGACATCCACGTCGATCGCTGGTGAGCGACCCTTCGCCGAGGCGAACATCTCGATTTCACAGAGTGTTCTTCATGTCACATCCGTGGATGACTCGATCGTACGAGTAGAGGTGGTAGACATACTCGGTCGCCTTCTCTACTCCGGCATGGCAGACGAGCACACGGTAAACCTTGCCGCCTTCCCACACCAAGCTCTCTACGTGCGCGTCGTTGGACGCACCCAATCATGGACCCACTCGATCATCGCACCATAGTCATCTTCGACGGCATTTGCAGCTTGTGCAACGCCTCGGTAGACTTTCTCATCCGTACCGACAAAACCGCGTCGATACTGTTCGCATCGTTGCAAAGCAATACGGCAAAGGCCATCCTTGCCGAGCATGGATATCATGATGTGCCGGATTCCATCATTGTGCTCGAAAAAGGTCAGTTACTGACCGAGAGTCAGGCCGTCCTGACCTTGCTGCCCTACCTAACCTTTCCCTGGCCCCTTTTGAGGGTGGCATGGGTGATTCCGCGCTTTGTGCGGGACCCCGTGTACCGCCTCATAGCCCGTAATCGCTATCGGTGGTTCGGGAAGAAGGCCTCCTGTAGGATCCCAACGCCCGAAGAGCGGTCGCGATTCCTCGCCGACTGACCACGGTAAACCCTAGCATTTATCCCCATTTCGTCCTATCTTTGTGGCCCTTTTGTCGGTTACCTCCACTTGGAGTCCTATGAGTACATACATCGTCAATCCTGTTGAAGTTCGAGCAGATGAGTCCGCAAAAGGAAGCATCTACAAGTCTATCGTAGCGATGGGCATGCGCGCACGGCAGATCAACGACCAGATCAAGACGCAACTCACAGAGCGTATGGCAGATGTTATCGTAGACACGGAAGAGACAGACACTCCGAACTACGATCAGATTGCGATCAGCCGCGAGTTCGATTCGATCCCGAAGCCAACCTTCCTTGCGATGCGCGAGAAGATGGATGGTAAGATCCACGTCAAAATGGGCGAAGTGCCCGTTCCAACGGTGGAATAACTTTTCCAACGCAACTACATCGAGCCATCCGGTCTTTCCGCGATGGCTCGTCTTATTATGAACGTACTTCTAGCCATCACCGGTAGTATTTCGGCATACAAGACGCCGTGGCTTGTGCGCGACCTCCGTCGCGCTGGTCACACGGTGCGCATTGTGATGACGGAATCCGCGACGCAGTTCGTAGCGCCATTGGCGCTTGAAAGTGTGTCGATGCAGCCCGTGATTGTGAATGCGTTCGACCCATCCATCCAAGATCGTGGGTCGTGGCATGTGCACCTCGCTCGGTGGGCCAACGTCATGTTGATCGCACCGTGCACTGCATCCACACTCGCCCGTCTTGCAAACGGTTTGTGCGACTCTGCTGTGATGACCGTGGCTTGCTCTCTTCCGGCATCAACACCACTGTTAGTGGCCCCGGCAATGGACACAGACATGTGGCATCACGCGTCTGTACAACGCAACATCAACCGTATTCAACAGGATGGCATCATCGTCATCGCACCCGAAGTAGGCGAGCTCGCGTCAGGGCTGCAAGGGGCAGGGCGATTGGCAGAGCTTGATACGATTGTGCAGACCGTTGCACGCTTTGAGACTGCAAGCACATCACGTCAACCACTACCGTCAACAACCCAACCAACCGGCATCGCGGGCAAGCGCCTGGTGATCACGGCGGGCCCTACACACGAGGCCATCGACGACGTGCGCTACATTGCCAATCGCTCCACAGGAACCATGGGATTTGCTCTCGCAGAAGCTGCACGCGATCGTGGCGCCATCGTCACTTTGATTGCCGGACCTGTTTCTGTGTCAACTCCACTTGGTGTAGAACGCATCGATGTGACGAGTGCACAAGAGATGTTTGAACGCACCATGGAGCACGCGGACTACGACGTGGCAATCTGCGCCGCGGCCGTAGCCGACTATACACCAGTGGAGCGCGTTGTTGGAAAGATCAAGAAGGACCCGCTCGCATCAACATCGGAGTTGGTACTCTCTCTTCGGCAAACGCAAGACATTCTGGCAACGCTTGGCGAACGAAAACAACAACAGCAAATCCTCGTTGGCTTTGCGCTCGAGAGCACAGATCTGATCAACTATGCGATCTCAAAACTCGAGCGCAAGCACGCAGACATGATCGTTGCGAATCTCGCTGGCGGCGAGCGCAGTGGATTCGGAACGGCCGACAACACGATCACCCTCATCACACGAACAGCATCACCGGAGTCGTTTCCACCAATGTCCAAACATGCGTGCGCAAACATCATCCTTGATGCGATTGAACGACTACTTCCTTCTTAAGAATCTCATCGGCTTCTCTCTGTGATAACTCTCACGAATATCTCCGTCGACCTTGGTAACCGCATGCTCTTTAGTGGCGTGTCGTTCCTTATGCAACGCGGAGAACGCATTGGTCTTGTTGGTCGCAATGGCGCAGGCAAGAGTACGCTCCTTCACATCATTGCAGGTGAGCGGAAGCCGTCATCGGGCGAGATCGCAAAGCAAACAGGAGCCACTATAGGCTTCCTGTCGCAAGACCTCACACTTGACGTCACGTTTACACTTCGCGAGACTGCCATGCAGGCCTTCGACGAAGTACTCGCACTTCAAGACCGGATGGATGCCATGCATCACGAGATCATGACGCGTACGGACTATGAGACCGACGACTACATGACGCTTTTGCAGAATCAGCACGATGCACACGACCTCTTCGAACGCAAGGGCGGGTCTACGATGCATGCCGATATCGATCGGATTCTTACAGGCCTTGGCTTCATGCCGACCGAATTCGATAAGCCCCTTGCACAGTTTAGTGGTGGATGGCAGATGCGGGCGGAGTTAGCAAAGCTCTTGCTCCGTCAACCAGACTGCTTGCTACTTGATGAGCCAACGAATCACTTGGATATCGACTCCGTGCAGTGGCTCGAAGACTTTTTACGCAACTACGACGGCGCCGTTGTTCTTGTATCGCACGATCGAACATTCCTCGATACCATCACGAAGCGCACCATCGAGATCACGCGAACGAAGATCTTCGACATCCCAGCTTCGTATTCGCTGTACGAAGAGATTCGCACAGAGCGCATGGAGCTACAGCGTGCGGCAGCCGCCAATCAACAACGAGAGCGCGATCGCATTCAGAAGTTCGTTGATAGGTTCCGCTATAAGGCATCGCTTGCAACACGCGTACAATCGCGTATCAAATCGTTGCAGCGACTCGAAGACGTAGAGATAGACGACGAAGACACGTCATCACTTCGATTCTCCTTCCCGAGTGCCCCACGTAGCGGTCGTGTTGTTGTGGAATGCGTTGGCATCATTAAGAACTATGGCGAGAAGAAGGTCCTGAAGAACGTGAGCTTCGTTCTAGAGCGCGGAGAGAAGATTGCCTTCCTTGGAAAGAACGGCGAAGGAAAGTCGACGATGAGTAAGATCATCGGCGGACTTGAAACACTTACTGGCGGAGAACTGATTCTCGGTCATAACGTCTCCATCGGCTACTACGCACAGCATCAAGCAGAACTTCTTGGCGGACATAACACCGTACTGCAAGTCATGGAGAACGCGTCTCCTCCCGAGATGCGTCCACGCCTTCGCTCACTTCTCGGCGCCTTCCTCTTTAGCGGCGACGATGTAAACAAGAAAGTAGCCGTTCTCAGTGGTGGTGAGAAATCTCGCCTTGCACTTGCTCGCCTCCTTCTGCAACCCTACAACCTTCTCATTCTTGACGAGCCAACCAATCACTTGGACATGCTTGCCAAGGAAGTACTCAAGCAATCGCTCATGGATTACGACGGATCTATGATTGTGGTGAGTCACGACCGAGACTTCCTTGATTCCCTCACTACCAAGGTTGTGGAGTTCCGTCACGGAAAACTCCAAGAGTTCTTAGGCGATGTAGACGACTATCTCAGAGAGGTACGGGAGGGAAGAAGGGCGGAGATCAACGCAACGAGTGACGTGTCCTCAGAAAAGCAAGCAACGATCGTTGAAAAGAAGCCAGCACCAAGTGTCAAGCAACACGAGCCCATTGAAAAGAAGCCTCTCGTAGGCGATGCGAAGAACGAGGCAAAGAAACTTGCCAAGAGACTATCCGAGATCGAAGGCCTTGTGGATACGCACGAGAAGAAGATCGCAGAGCTTGATCTCGTTCTCGCCGATGGCGATCTTTACAAGGATGTACCGAAACAAAACGCTATTCTGGCAGAGCACGCAGAAACGAAGAACAATCTTGACTCGTTGTTGACCGAGTGGACAACCATTACTGAACAACTTGAAGGCCTCCATCAATGAACATCATCGCAGTCGTAGCAATGCTTGTGCTCTTCGCATCACACACGCAGGCACAGAACTTTGACAACCGCCGCACAGTAAACGTCACCGGCGAAGCAGAGACGCGCGTGGTTCCAGACCGTGCATCTGTAACCCTTGGAGTTGAAACTGAAGGGAAGATTGTGGCCGACGTCAAACGCGAGAACGACTCTAAAGTGCGAGCCATGCTTAAGTCTATCCAAGCGATTGGCATCCAAGAGAAGGACATTCAAACAAGTCAGCTCTCCATTGAGCCACGCTACAACTACAAACAAGACGGCACCCGTGAGTTCCTCGGCTACGTAATGCGTAACACCATCTACGTCTGGATCAAAGACCTCACAAAAGTAGACGCTGTGATAGGAGCAAGTGTAAACCAGGGTTCCAATGTGCTGCAGAACATCGAGTTCAGTTTCAGCGAGACGAAACGCGTCGCCGATTCCCTACGAGTTGCGGCAGCGAAAGACGCAAAGGTCAAGGCAGAGGCTCTTGCCGGTGCTGTCAGCGCGCGCATTGCCAGAGTGATCTCGATGAACGAGTCCGACTATCAACAGCCGCCTGCTCCCATGTGGGCTAAGGCGCGGGGCATGTCAGTCCGCGAAGATGAGGACGAGGGTGGACCAACAGTTTCTTCGGGTCAGCTCATTATTCGCTCTACTGTGAACGCCGTGTTCGAGTTGGAGTAATGCTCAACAACAAGAAGATCATCGTTGTCCTCCCTGCCTACAACGCCTCGAAGACGTTGGAGAAAACGTATCGCGAGATACCGTTCGATATCGTGGACGATGTGGTACTTGTTGATGATTATTCACGCGACAACACTGCGCATGTAGCACGCGAGCTTGGCATCACGCATGTTATCCGTCACGAACAGAACAAGGGCTATGGCGGCAATCAGAAGTCGTGCTATGCCATGGCGCTAGCGCTTGGTGCAGACATTGTGATCATGCTCCATCCCGACTATCAATACACTCCGCTGTTGATTCCCTCGATTGCCTCGATCATTGCCAACGATCTCTATCCGGTAGTCCTTGCATCTCGTATCCTTGGCAAGGGAGCACTACAAGGCGGCATGCCACTCTACAAGTACATTGCCAACAGAGCGCTCACCTTCATTCAGAACCTTCTCGTCGGATACAAACTCAGTGAGTATCACACGGGCTACCGAGCGTTTTCACGTGAGGTGCTTGAGGGCATCTGCTTTGAGCGTAATTCTGACGACTTCGTTTTTGACAATCAGATGCTCTCGCAGATTATCTATGCGGGCTTTGATATCGGCGAAGTAACGTGTCCCACAAAGTATTTCGAAGAAGCATCTTCTATCAACTTCCGTCGGAGCTCCATCTACGGCCTCGGCGTTCTTGTGACGAGCCTCAAACACTTCTTGCAGCGCATCGGCATTGGCCGGTTCGCATTGTATGAACAACCAACTTCAAAGAGCAGACTATGATGATCCGCGCCTTCCTCCTTTCCGCCTTCCTGTGTGCAACCTCTATTACAGCCATGGCGCAGCAGCCAACGGAGTTTCTTACACAGGGCAACGACGCCTATCAAAAGAACGAGTATAAGAAAGCCATCGAGCTGTACACGAGCGCTATCAGTGGCTCTCCGTCGCTTACACAAGCGTATTACAATCGTGGCCTTGCCTACATGCAGTCGAAGCAAAGCGCCAATGCCTTGCGCGACTTTAGCAAAGTGATTGAGCTTGATCCTCGGTTTAAAGACGCGTATCTGAATCGAAGCTTCATCAACATCGTAGAGCATCGCGTCACCGACGCCGTGCCAGATCTGACGGCGTACCTAAAGATCGATGGACTCAATGCAACGGCATGGTTTAATCGAGGTCAGGCCTATCAGGAAATGGGAAAGAACGATTCTGCGATGGCAGACTTTACGAAAGCGATTTCGATAGACACAACACTGATGAGTGCCTACTTGGCGCGCGGTGTGAACTATGCGCGTGAAGGCAAAACAGATCTCGCAATCAAAGACCTTGAGCGCGCCACAAGGCTCAATCCGGAAGAACCACTTGGTTGGCTTAATCTCGGACAGGCCTACTTCTCTGCAGGACATGGCGACTCTGCCGGTACTGCTTGGAGAAAGTTCATTACGATGGAAAAGGGAACAGCACGTTCGAAGCAAGTAGATACGATGCTCATCGAAATGTGCCAGGACACACGCGGCGTTGTAGACAAAGCGTTTCAAGACACGTCCAAGCTCGTATCTATCAAACTGCCACAACACTGGTTCACCAATACGCAAGACGATGGCAAGGTCTTCAATTTCTTCGTGTCGAAGGAACGCATAGATAAGCCACAAGACATGTACACAAGCGGCGTAGCTATTCATATGCTTCGAGATGTGGCCAAGAACTACAACCTGAAGGACCCTACTCCAACGTCAATCGTAACGTTCTGGACGGCCTTCCTTGACGACGCGAGCAAAGAGTACGATGTGTACACCGTGAGCAAGACCGAGCCCATCAAGGTGGGCGCGTGGACGGGAAGCATTCGCGACATTACTCTGCGCATTAAAAAGGAGTATTACACGGTGCACAAGTGGGAGGCCGTTGTGGCCAACCGCGACAACGTACTCTGGGTAACAGCGGAATGTCCGGCAGATCTATGGCCCGCATTCCGTGATCGTTTTCGCAAAGCCATCGAAACCATGCGTCTTCCGTAGATTTGACCTATGATCCTCACAGACAAAGAAATCCTCGCAGGTATTGACAATGGCAAGATCGTAATCGAGCCATTTGATCGTGCCTGCCTTGGCTCCAACTCGTACGACGTCCACCTTGGACGCACGCTCGCGCTCTACAACAACGAAGTACTAGATGCAAAGGCGCACAACCGCATCACCACGTTTGAAATCCCTGAAGAAGGCTATGTATTGGACCCGGGGAAACTCTACCTGGGCGTGACCGAGGAATACACAGAGTCGCACGCACACGTGCCGTTCCTCGAGGGCAAAAGCAGTGTTGGCCGCTTGGGCATCGACATTCATGCAACGGCCGGCAAGGGCGACATAGGGTTCTGCAACTACTGGACGCTCGAGATCTCCGTCAAACAGCCTGTGCGCGTCTATGCTAGCATGCCGATAGGTCAGCTCATCTACTTCCTCGTGCATGGAGACGTGATCAACCCATACAACCGCAAGCCAGGCGCCAAGTACAATGAGCGCGCGGCCATTCCGGTTGAGTCGATGATGTGGAAGAACTTCCCTGAAAACGAACGCATCGTATGATCCTTCGCCTCCTGTCTTTCAGCCTTGCCGCCCTCCTCCTGCTTTCGTGTGCAGAAGAGGAAGAAGGGCGTTTGGATGAATCTGTTTTTGATGGGCAGAGCATTCTTGATGAGCGCGCCGAGAAAGACAAAATGTTCGCGTCGTCTGATGATTCGCCCATCCCTGCACCACAGCGCGCATCGTTCTCGGGTCTGTCGTACTATGCGCCAGACTCGAACTATTGCATCGATGCCAACCTCGAGATCTTTGCCACACCAGACACTGTAGCGATGCAAACGTCCATTGCGAGCGACATTCGGAAGGCGTTGCGCATTGGAAAGTTTTCGGGGATGGTGAAGGGCGGCAAGGTGGCACTCTATGCGTACACGTTTATGGATGGAGAAGCAGATCAGCTTTTCGTGCCGTTCACAGATAAGACGAGTGGATTTGAAACGTATGAGGCCGGAAGGTACCTTGATGTAGAACGTCACGACGACGAAGACTATATTCTCGACTTCAATCGCGCGTACAGCCCATACTGTGCCTACAACAGTCAGTATGCATGTCCGCTAGTACCCGCAGAAAACCGTCTTCCCTTGTCCATACGTGCCGGAGAAAAACGATGGCACTAACACTTCGTGTTGTTGTAGCCATTGCGTCACTGAGCATGCTTGCCACATCGTGCCTATTCGTCAAGGCACCGGACCAAAAAGTAACGGTCGAGAACGTTGCCCTGAGTCCCAAGCCAGAGATTGAAATGAGCGACGAGCTTGTTCGAACAAGAACAGGCGACATGATTGCGCTATTGCCGAAGGGCTGGTTTTTTCTTGACACGAAGGGACAAGAGTCCTCCGACATTTTTGCTGTTGCGGTCAATCCAGACTATACCGTTAGCGCCGTCTTCGCCTCGATCCCTAATAGCGAGTCGTCCAAGGAGATGCTCGAGAAGGAAGGCGTACTTGGCCTAGCACGAGCTTCATTCAACAAGCACGCACGCAAAACAGCGAACTCCACAAAGCTAATCGGCACATACTCAACGGCAGAGCTTGGACCACGTCGGTTCGGGTGCTATGAATTCTCTACAAGTGGAGGCAGCCTGCGCACTCGCTGCGCCGTCTTCACGTCGAGTCTTGGCAACCATTACGAATTCGCCTTGGTACCGATGACGGTAAGTGGGAAGGACCTTCTTCCGGATGCAGAGCAAGTGAAAATCTTCCGATCCATTCTGGCAACCGTACAGTACTAATGCAGCTTTCAGAAGACACCGAAGCGGTATTGGAGTTCCTCGATACGACGATCGAGGGTGGACTTCGCAAGCGTAACGACGTGGGCACTATCCTTGAACTAGGCGCTTCGCACGGTGAGTCTGAACTCTTCAACACCATCTCTCGCACCGGTACCGGAATGTTCAAGGTGTATAGCACTCTACGCAGACTGCAACAAGGCGCCGATGGATTTGCGCAGTTGGAGCGAGAGTTTGCCATGCAAATGAATCTTCTTCGCGAACAACTTGCATCGATTGTACAGCATGCGGACGACGCGACGGCGCTTCGTTTCGACGACATCTACTTTGGTATGACGCAAGGCGTTATTCGCAACCTCGTAGACCTTGCACACGATCTGGCTAAGATCAAGGGACTTCAGAACGACGGTGCGACACCTCAATCTTGATATAGTTCTCGGCATCATCTGCACTGAGTTGTTTGCTCAGATCGTATTGAATGTTCATGTGCTCCCCGCATGGTGGTTTGTTGTCCCCGCGGCGGCATGGCTTATGTACACGATAGACCGATTGCTGGATGTGCGAAAGCAAGGCAATCAGTACAACACACCACGTCATCGATTTCATCTGAAGCATCAGCGAGCGTTATGGACGCTCGTTGCTCTCATCATTCCTTGCACGCTCGTTGCTGCACTTCTCTTTCTTCTGCCTGATGTTTGGATCGTAGGCGCGGTCCTTGGTACGCTCACACTGTTGCACGTTGTTACGCAGGGTCCCGGACTCCGAAAGTATCGTGGTGTGATCAAAGATGCGACCGTCGTGATCATCTACACGTCTGCCGTGTGGTCTGTACCGCTACTGCGTTGTGCGCAAAGGCCTTTCGCAGTGTGGCTCTTCCCTGCCGCCTTCCTCGTTCTTGCAACACAAAATGTTGTGTTGTTCGGTTTGATGGAGATGCGTTCAGACGAAACGCTCGATCGTTCATCGGTCGTTCGAACTCTTGGCATCCCACGGTCTGCAGCGTTGTTGCATGCATGTACGGCGCTCATCATTGGCCTCTCCATTGTTCTTGCAACGTCCAACGCGCCGCACGCATTGGCAGCGGCTGTGATCATCGTGGTGATGACGATCACGCTCGAGGTCCTCTATGCGGCGCGTCGAACAGTTGCAAAACATGAAGTCTATCGGCTGATTGGTGATGGAATCTTCTACCTTCCCGCCCTCATCGTATTGGTACCATAGCGCGTTCAATGCCAAGCACTCTGCGAGCGAGTTTGAGCGCGCGCTCGTGTCGCTTTCGCATACACATCCCGGAAACACCGATCCGACGGGCAGCTTCTTCGAGCGTGAGACCTTCTAGGTAATGAAGGTTCAACACTTGGGCATAGTGCGATGGTAAGCGCCGCAGTACGCCTTCTGTTTCGAGATGATCATCCAAGGTGCTCTCGGAGGTGATCGCATGTTGTGCGGCCAAAGACTCCTCTACGATGGCCCATCCAGACTCGTCTTCGGTTGCGTCGGGATAGACGTGCTTACGCTTGCGTTTTGAGATTCGCATCAAGTAGCGCGACATCACGCGGTATTCAAAGGCAGGCGCGTCGTGCACGGGCTCTCGCGCTGCGCGTGTAGCATACAAGGTGGCAATGGTGGCGGCGCTCTGCGCATCGTCCACATCGTCAGGTGAACACAAGGGGAATTGACGCTCGTATCTACGATACACGTCGGCTGGTTCCCGTTCCATGCTAATCTCCATGAACGGTGGGTGAAAGTGTTGCGAACATCCTTCCACCGTGCGCCATCAACCAACCTCCAATGTATAAACGCGTCACTTCAGCCCTCTGGCACTCCATATCCGTGTGCGTTCGTAGTTTGGCCCACATGAATCCAATCGCTTTTTTGGGAAGCATCCCAACAACGGAAGTACGAATGCCGGCCGGCACGTGGGTGTTCCGAGAGAACGAAAGCTGCGGTCGCGTTGGCTTTGTGCTCTCTGGTACAATTCGCGTGTTCAAAGAACACGAGTCCGGAAAGAGCATCACACTGTACCGACTTGGTTTTGGCGACTCGTGCATTCTCTCCATGTCGTGCGCACTCTCAAACCCTATTCATCAAGCATCTGCAATTGTCGAAGAAGATGCTGTGGTCCTGACGGTATCAACGGCGGAGTTTCGCGCGCTCATGGACACGTCGCATGAAGCACGCGACTACGTCTTTAGCGCATTCGCTACGCGCCTTACCGATGTGCTCATGCTACTCGAAGAAGTCGTCTTCCGTCGGATGGATGCGCGCATTGCCGGACTCCTCCTCGAACACGCTGCCCGTCATGGTTCGGATACGATCGAAATCACACACGAACAACTAGCAGACGAGGCGGGCACCGCGCGTGAAGTGGTTACACGTCTGCTTCGCGAATTCGTGACCAATCAGTGGGTGAGCACCGCACGAGGAGTCATCACGCTCACGAACAAGGGAGCACTGGCCAAAGCGGTTGCGTGACCTTGGTCACACAGTCCAGCGCCTTGCTTTTCCCTAGTTTTGAGAACGATCATTCACAACGCAACACACAACAATGTTCTTCAAACAGATCTACGAACCAGGCCTCGCCCACGCATCGTACATGGTGGGATGTCAGAAAACCGGAACCGTCATGGTGATCGACGCCAAGCGTGACGTCGACACGTACATCGAGATCGCACAGCAGGAACGACTGCAGATCACGCACCTTACCGAAACGCACATTCATGCAGACTTCTTAAGCGGAACGCGCGAACTCGCCGCGCTCACGGGCGCAGAAATGCTGCTGAGTGATGAGGGCGGCGAGGAGTGGCGCTACGAGTTTCCGCATACTGGACTCAGGAATGGCGACATCTTTATGGTGGGTAACATTAAGGTGGAGGTTGTTCACACACCAGGCCATACACCTGAGCACATCTCCTTCTTGGTAACCGACACTCCGGCCATTGCGGACGTACCGATTATGATGTTCACAGGCGACTTCGTCTTTGTTGGCGATGTTGGACGTCCGGATCTTCTTGAAAAGGCGGCAGGGTACAAGGGCACGATGGAGATTGGGGCACGACAACTTTGGACTTCCCTTGCCGCCTTCCGCGCCTTACCAGACCATATTCAGGTTCATCCTGCACATGGTGCCGGATCTGCTTGTGGCAAGGCTCTAGGTGCGATTCCTTCGTCGACGGTGGGGTATGAAAAACTAGTAAACTGGGCATTGCGCCACACCAACGAAGAAGAGTTCGTGCAAGAGCTTCTGTCGGGTCAGCCAGAGCCTCCCTACTACTTTGCCCACATGAAACGCTTAAACAAAGTTGATCGTCCGCTCCTTCCAAACGTACCCGAGCTCAAACGACTTTCGCTTGCCGATATCGACGATGCTCTAGCGAACAACCAAAACATCGTAGACACGCGGTCGAAGGTGTCGTTCGCAGGTGGACACATTCCGAACACAATCAACATCCAAGACAACAAGGCCTTCTCTACATGGGCCGGCTGGATGCTCGACTACAATGAGCCCTTCACCGTAATCGCTCCTCCTGAACGCACAAACGAGATCATGCGGAAGCTTATGCGCATCGGACTTGATTCTGTTCGCGGCGTTATCGAAGACGTCACCATGTGGACGGATGCCGGCAGAGACCTGGCTACTGTTCCACAAATCGACCTTGACGAACTCAAGCAACGCTACGATCATGAGAACGTATTCGTAGTCGATGTACGCGGTGCAACGGAACATGCGGAAGGTCATATCCCAGGCGCAACAAACATTCATGCCGGCTACCTTCCGCAGCACTACGCAGAAATTCCGAGAGACAAAGTCGTCGTAATCTCCTGTCAATCCGGCGACCGCTCCAGCATCGCAACATCCATGATGCTTCGCGCCGGATTCACCAACGTGGTAAACTTCCCGTTGGGGTTTGGGGGATGGAAGTGAGTAAAGTGAGAAGTGACGAGTGAGAAGTGAGAAGTCAAGTGAGAAGTGACGAGTGAGAAGTTCGTAAAGTGACAAGTGACGAGTGAGAAGTGAGAAGTCAAGTGAGAAGTGAGAAGTGAGAAGTGAGAAGTTCGTAAAGTGACAAGTGACGAGTGAGAAGTTCGTAAAGTGACAAGTGACGAGTGAGAAGTGAGAAGTCAAGTGAGAAGTGACAAGTGAGAAGTGGAATGTGACAGTCTGCCGGGAGGCTGCCGGGAGGCTGCCGGGAGGCTGCCGGGAGGCTGCCGGGAAGGGTGAGGAGTAAGAAGTGAGAAGCAAAAACATCATAGCGCTGGGTGGGGGCGGGTTTTCCATGGAACCGGAGAATACCGCTCTAGACCTTTACGTTTTGCGAGCTGCTGAAGCTGCAAGGCCGAAGGTGTGTTTTCTTCCGCACGCGGCGAGTGACGAGGCTCGATACTGTCTCAACTTCTTTACGGCCTTCGCTCGGTACGACTGTACCCCGTCTTCGTTGTCGTTGTTCACAACGCCACCGAAAGAGAATATGGAATCGTTCTTGCATGAGCAAGACGTGATCTATGTTGGAGGAGGCAATACGAAGTCGATGCTTGCAGTGTGGCGAGAGTGGGAGCTTGATCGGATCCTTCGTTCATGCTACGAGCATGGCGTGGTGCTGGCTGGCGTAAGCGCTGGTGCGAATTGTTGGTTCGATGCCTACATCACGGATTCAGCATCACAAGAGCTCGGCGCGCTCACGAACGGACTCGGACTTATCGGCGGAACATTTTGTCCGCATTACAATGGCGAAGAACAACGTAGACCAACGTTTCACCAACTCGTTGCAAACGGCACCGTGCCCGATGGCATCGCCTGCGACGACAGCGTTGCGGCACATTTCAAGGATGGACAGCTACACGTAGCTGTTGCATCGAATCCGTACGCACAAGCATTTCACGTCCGCCGGACAGCCACGGGCGTTACAGAAGAATCCATATCCACTCATCATCTCGACACCACTTCATGAGCACAGAGATCACACCAGAAGCCCTCAAAGCACGCATCGCAGCAGGCGAAAACCTCGTCTTGCTCGACGTCCGCAGACCCGATGAACATGCAGAAAAAAATATTCCAGGATCGATCCTAATCACGTTGGATGAACTCGAAGACCGACTCGACGAACTCGAGCCCTACCGCAACACAGAACTCATCGTCTACTGCAGAAGTGGCAACCGCAGCGGTCAAGCTTGTATGTTTCTCGACATGATTGGATTCACGGCAACCGTGAATTTGAAGGGTGGCATGTTGGCATGGTAGGCGTAGAGTTCATCGCCTATATCGTTGCCGTTCTTATCGGCATTTCACTTGGACTTATCGGCGCGGGCGGAGCGATTGTTGCTGTACCGCTCTTTGTCTATCTCCTTCAAATCCCTCCGACAAGAGCAAGCGGATACGCGTTGTTCGTTGTTGCCGTCTCATCCATCTACGCCGTCATTCAACACCATCTTGCACGTCGCATCGACTGGCGAGCCGTGATCGCCTTTGGTATGTCTACAACGATCTCTGTGTTCTTGGTACGTGCCTTCGTGATGCCTTTCCTCCCTGCCACCTTCACACTTGGACCTATCTCTGTGGAGCGAGATCATGCGCTGATGATCGCCTTTGCTGGGGTATTGTTTGCAGCGGCGATTGGCATGCTCAGAAGTACAGAGGAGCGCAGCACGGACACGCCGCCGCACGTCATGCGTCTCACGTTATTCGGTGTTGTGATTGGTGTGATCAGTGGATTTCTTGGCGTTGGCGGCGGCTTTCTGATGACGCCCGCGCTCGTGCTGTGGGGTAGACTTGACATGAAGCGCGCTGTCGCAACATCGCTGTTTCTTATTTGCGTGAACTCTGCGGTTGGTGTTGCTGCGGATATGCGCGCCGGACTCGACTACGATTGGCCGTTCGTCCTCACATTCACGGGTCTCACAACCGTCGGCATCATCATCGGCACCGTGCTTGGCAAACGCGTTCATGCAACACATTTGCGAAAAGGATTCGGTTGGTTCGTACTGCTAATAGGCACTGGCGTATTACTCCGCGAGCTCTTCTTCTAATTCTACGATTTCGTTATTGTACACTTTCGCAGTCGTACCCGTTCGTCGCACCTCGCTATCGTTGTCCTATACTTTCGTCGCACTTCGCTTTCGTCGTACTTCGCTTTCGTAATACTCCCCTTTCGTAGAACTTCGTTTTCGTAGCACTTCGCTTTCGTCGTACTTCGCTTTCGTCGTACTTCGCTTTCGCAGAACTTCGCTTTCGTAGCACTTCGCTTTCGTAAAACTTCGTTTCGTCGTACTTCGCTTTCGTCGTACTTCGCTTTCGTCGTACTTCGCTTTCGCAGAACTTCGTTTTCGTAGCACTTCGTTTTCGTAATACTTCGTTATCGTAATACCTCGCTTTCGAAGCACTTCGTTTTCGAAACACTTCGTCTACGAAGTCCTTCGTTCTTGCAGTCCCTTGCTTTTTAGCCGAATGCTTTCGCTGCCGTACGTTTTCGCATCATTCGTCTGCGAAGCGGTCCTTGTTTTTCGCACGGAACAAGAAGCTCACGGGCACACCTTCAAGTTCGAAGTGCTTACGAAGCTGACGCTCAATGAAGCGCTTATAGGCTTCCGGGATGAGTTCCGGGTGATTCGCAAAGAACGCGAACAGCGGTGGTGCAGATTTCACTTGCGTGATATAGTTAATGCGTAGGTCGCGGCCCTTCACGCTTGGCGGTGGTACACGCTCTAGATCTGGCAGAACAAGGTCGTTCAGCTTACTTGTGCTTACGCGCATCGTGCGCCGCGCTTGGATTTCCTTTGCCATTTCAAGAAGTCTCGTGACGCGCTGCTTTGTGAGTGCGCTCACGTACACCACTGGTGCGTAGTCCACTGTTGGCAGCTCTTCCTTGATCTTGCGAGTGAACTCTTCAGATGTATGAGTGTCTTTTTCTACAAGATCCCACTTGTTCACGGCGATGATAATACCGCGACGTGATTCCACTACTTGTGCGATGATACGCTTGTCTTGTGCTTCTAGACCTTGCGCTGCATCAACCACTACAATGGCAACATCGCACCGGTCAATCGCGCGCGCCGTACGCATCGTGCTATACAGTTCGACTTGTTCTTTGATCTGGCTACGTCTGCGAAGTCCAGCCGTATCAATCAGCACCATTTCTTCGCCATAGAACTTCACCGTGCTATCGATTGCATCGCGTGTTGTGCCAGCAATTGGCGTCACGATCATGCGCTCTTTACCAAGCAACACATTGGTGATCGAGCTCTTTCCAACATTCGGTCTGCCAACGATGGCGATCTTCAATCGGTCATCTTCAACCTCGTGCTCTGCCGGCAGCGCGCTCACGATGGCATCAAGGAAGTCGCCGGTACTTCTTCCATTCAATGCGGAGATCGGGAACGGATCGCCAAGTCCAAGCGCATAGAATTCGGATGCATTCAGGTCGGTTTTTGCATTGTCGCACTTATTCACGACTAAGGTCACTGGCTTACTCGATGTGCGAAGCATGGTGGCGATCGCCTCGTCGATAGGTGTCATTCCGTCCACCCCATCCACGACCATGATAATGGCATCCGCTTCCTCAACGGCCATCATTGCCTGCTCACGAATGGCCTTATCGAACATTTCCATGCTCTTGGGTACGATACCTCCGGTATCGACCAATTGGAACGTATGTCCATTCCACTCGCCAACGGCATAGAGCCGATCGCGCGTCACACCGGGCTCCGACTCCACGATCGCGTGTCGTTCTTCGATGATGCGGTTGAACAATGTTGATTTGCCGACGTTAGGTCGGCCTACGATAGCTACGAGACTCATATGCGAAGTTACGGCTAAAGAGGAGAGGAAGGTGAAAAGGGGGTAGTCAAGTGAGAAGTGAGAAGTAAGCAAAGTGAGAAGTGACAAGTGAGAAGTAAGAAGTAAGTAAAGTGAGAAGTGACAAGTGAGGAGTGAGAAGTCAAGTGAGAGGTGAGAAGTGAGAAGTGAGTAAAGTGACAAGTGAGAAGTGAGAAGTGAGGAGTGAGTAAAGCGAGAAGAGACAAGTGAGGAGTGGCGCCCTTTTAAGAGCTATGTCACGTTTGGGGGTCATCTAGGCCCCAGGTGGTGGAGGCACCAATCACTATGAAACAAGCATAATCATATGAAAAGCGAGCAGGAATCGCCCCTTTTCGTCAAATCTGGGCAGTTAGCGGACCGAATACGGAATATTGCCCATGCAAAGTGGTGGGTTGACACCGACCGCGACATTCTGCGGCAAGTTCTCCGTTCTGGGACTTCAGTTGGCGCTAACTACCGAGAGGCCTGGTTTGCTGAAAGCAAAAACGACTTCGCACACAAACTCAAGATTGTCCGAAAAGAGGCGAACGAGACGCTCTATTGGCTTGAACTTCTATCACAAACTCCGAGGTCACACATGTGTACCGACCTTGAATGCGCCCAACAACTCGCGCGCGAGATCATCTACTTGACCACCGCGTCAATCACTTCGTTAGGCCGTAAGCCTCCAAAGCCAACCTAGCCCATACACTGCAGCCAAACACGAAAAACATCGGCTATGCTCGACGCCTACGTGCGTCCGATAACTCCCGAAGTACTATACACCAAACCAACTATCGCACTTTCCCGGCAGCTTCCCGGCAGCCTCCCGGCAGACTGTCACATTCCACTCGTCACTTCTCACTTCTCACTTGACTTCTCACTTCTCACTCGTCACTTGTCACTTTACCCACTTCTCACTCGTCACTTGTCACTTTACCCACTTCTCACTCGTCACTTGTCACTTTACCCACTTCTCACTTGTCACTTGACTTCTCACTTCTCACTCGTCACTTGTCACTTTACCCACTTCTCACTTGTCACTTTACCCACTTCTCACTCGTCACTTCTCACTTGACTTCTCACTTCTCACTCGTCACTTGTCACTTTACCCACTTCTCACTTTACTCACTTCTCATTCTTCTGCTTCGCATGCTGCAGTCTCTCCATCAGCACAAAGTCATAGCTCACGAGCATCGTAGAGGCTGAGCCATACATGCCGATGGTGACGGCTTCTTTGTCGCCAACATTCCAGTAGACATATTCGGATTCGACAACGGCGTGTGGACCGTAGTGCGAGATGAGGTCGTCGACAAAAACTTTTGCCGCCTGTTCGCGTTGCGTTTTGTCGCGAAACGAGTAGTAGAGCTCCGACTTATATGCACGGTTTTGCGCGTCGATGTGAATGAGGAGAGAGTCGGCCGTGAAGCCATTGCGACTGTAGTTCTTGAAGGCGAGCACCGATTCTTCGATGCGCTTCTTTACGCAGCCAGAGTCCTTAGCGTAGTCTTCCACATCCTCGCGTGCAGTCTTCAGCGGCAAGGCGAGAGGCCACCTGCGCACCGTTGTGGAATCATTGAACACAAAATTGTCGGGTGCGAATCGGACGGTCATCAAATCGTCTTCCGTCACAACGCCAATACTTACGAGATCACCATCATATCCTTCCCACCCTGCAAAGTCCTCGCCAAACCGTGATGGCGCTCCGAGCTTCGTTGTTAGGATGTCGGTGACACGATCTAAGGTCTTTGCGCCTTCGTAGGGAATGTAGAGTGTGATGGCCGACATTGCATTGTTGCTGTAGTGCACGTACACAGAGTCGGTCTTCATACCTTCCCACGTATACCCCGTTGCTTGCAACACTTGCTCCGCGCCCCAATCCATCATGCCGTCTCGCACCGTGAGTCCTTGCTTCGCGAGCACCACGCGCGCATTATCTGCGGGTGCCATGTAAGGCACTTGCGTTGGCCACGGATATTGGGCCATCAAGGAACACGTAGAAAGTAGGAAGGCGGCAAGGAGGAGCGGACGGGACATGGTAGATCCAACAATGAGTTGATAGCACCGATCATTTGCCGGTCACAACGCCTTGATGAGTTCGGCGACGATTGCCGATGGCGTCATGCCTTCTGCTTCTGCATTAAAGTTTGTGACGATGCGATGCCTGAGCACGCTTGCTGCCACTGCATTTACATCGTCGATCGATGGCGTGAATCTTCCTGAAAGTGCAGCGCGTGACTTTGCTCCCAAGACCAAGTACTGGGATGCACGCGGACCTGCTCCGTAGCTCAAGAAGTCGCGCACGATCTTTGCCGATGCGGCGCTTGGGCGGGTATTGCGCACCAACGTTACGGCATGTTGGATCACATTGTCGGCAACCGGTACTCTGCGCACGAGATTTTGATAAGCAATGATGTCTTGAGCGCCGATAACGCGCGCGAGAGTAGGCGTACGCTCGACGGTTGTGCTTCGCACCACTTCCATCTCTTCTTCCATACTCGGATAGTCCAACCACAGATTGAACATGAAACGATCCAACTGCGCTTCCGGAAGTGGATACGTCCCCTCTTGCTCGATAGGATTCTGTGTTGCAAGAACAAAGAATGGCTCTTCGAGTTGATACGTAGTGCCGGCCGCAGTAACGCTATGCTCTTGCATCGCTTCGAGTAAGGCCGCCTGTGTTTTCGGAGGGGTACGATTGATCTCGTCTGCCAAAACGATGTTGGCGAACACTGGACCCTTAACAAAACGGAAAGATTTATGTCCGGTCGTGATGTTGTCTTCGATTACTTCCGTTCCCGTGATATCACCCGGCATAAGATCTGGCGTGAACTGAATGCGGGAAAACGAAAGGTCCATGGTTTGTGCAAGCGTGCGAATGAGCAAGGTCTTTGCCAAGCCAGGCACACCAACAAGGAGACAGTGCCCGCGTGCAAAGAGCGCGATCAACAATTGATCGATGACATCCTCTTGACCGACGATGACCTTTTGTATCTCCGTCTTGACATTCTTAATTGCCGACGATGCTTGTTGTACGAGTTCTACGTCATTCATGCTGAAACTTTCTCTGCGTTACGGTAGGCCGATTGTACATCGGCAAGTAGCTGATCGATCTCAGCATCGGTGGTGAAACGTCCGAATGAAAAGCGTAGTGTGCATGCTGCTTGCTCTGGCGTGCGCGCCATGGCCGTGAGGACGTGCGATGGCTTGGGCTTTGCACTTGAACAGGCGCTTCCTTTGCTGGCACACACATCGGGCATGGCGTTCAAGAGAATGTCTGCATCGATGGTATCAAATGTGACGTTCGATGTTGTTGCGCTCCGCTTTGCACGATGTCCGTTCACGTGCACACCTTGCAACCCTGCCAACCCATCTTCGAACTTGTTGCGTAAGGCGCAAATGCGCGCTGCGTCGGATTCCATACAGGCATGTGCGATCTCGCCGGCTGTTGCAAGACCTACAATGCCCGGAACATTTAGTGTACCTGAACGAATGCCGCGCTCTTGTCCGCCTCCAAACAGCAATGGTTCTATGTCGCACGTTATCTCTTTGCGAGAGCGTATGAACAACGCTCCGGCCCCCTTTGGACCGTAGATTTTATGTCCGGAAAACGTCATCAAATCAATGCCAAGCTCGTCTACCTGCAACGGCATCTTTCCATACGCCTGCGTAGCATCGGTCATAAAGAGTGCACCGTTGGCATGGGCTATGGCGGCAAGGGGCTGAAGGTCTTGGTAGACGCCGGTTTCGTTATTCACGGTCATCACGCTGAGCATGAGGGTGTTGGCGTTGACGTGCCGACCTACTTCGTCAAGGTCGAGTCGACCCATTCGATCCACCCCAAGAAAGACCACTTCCCATCCACGTTCTTGAAGGTACTTCGCAGCATCGATCACGGCCGCGTGTTCAGAGGCAACAGTAACGATGCGACGTCGCGCAGAACCACTGCGTTCGGCCTGTCGTGCAGCACCAAGCATGGCAAGATTGATGGCTTCTGTTGCGCCACTCGTAAAGACGATTTCGTTCATGCGAGCGCCAAGGTGCGATGCCACTTGCATACGCGCCTTCATAACAGCCTGCTGAGCCATCATGCCACCGGCATGATTACTTGAAGCGTTAAAGTAGACGTCGCGCAAGTACGGAAGCATTGCATCGAGTACTGCGGGGTCTACCGGAGTGGTGGCTGCATAGTCTGCGTAGATCATGGCGGCTAAAATAACATGCCATACAGTATCACGCTCACAAGGGAGGCGATCATTGGTATGGTAACAAGCTTGATAAGGGCAGAGCTCTCTACCTCTGCCAGCGTCCCTGTAAAGAGGACGATGGCGGAAACGGGCGACATCGTTCGGCCGATGCTCGCGCCAATCGCACCAAACGAGCCAAGGATAACGGCCTGGGCCTTGTCGGTGATGGCCAGTCCTGGAAGCATGGCTTGCGAGAACGCAACGCTTGGAGCCGTGCCGCTTCCTGAGACAACGGCCAAGCCGAACGTGAGAATTGGACTCAAAATTCCTGCAATCGCAAGGTTCTCTCGGAACACACTTGTAAGGGTAGCGATTGCGCCAACAGCCTCGAGACCCGCAATGAAGCACGATGCTGCAATGATTAGCGAGATTACCTTCGTGAATCCAAAGCCCATTCCATCGAAGAATGACGCCGTGAGATCGCTAAAGTGCGTTCGATCGACTCGCGATCCACGCATCGATGTAACTGCCATCACCAAGAAGGAACAGGCAAGCATGACGGTGCTGACGTGAAGTCCGTTGGGATACTTCTGAAACAACGCCGGAGCAAGGTTCAAACTTGGTTGCAAGAGTAGGAGGATGAGCACTGGCATGGGCACGAGCAAGGCTCGGCCAATAGATACTGGACGGTCCATTTCCGTACTGACGGCAGCAGATTCTTTGCTACTGAGATGGTCGTGCTTTTTGTACAGGATAATCGAGAGCACAATAACGCCAACGGCAAAGGAGAGAAGGTTCGGAATGGCGAGCGCGCCGAGCACATGTCCAATGTCAGCCCCAGCATTGACGTGCACCGCTACCACATCCGGCTCGCCAGGATTGAAGAGGTTCCCTCCTACGCTGCAACCAACGAGCAATGTGGCCGCTGCTGCAAGTCGAGAATGTCCGGCCGCG
The DNA here is from genome assembly GCA_038202665.1 of Kapaibacterium sp. (SeqCode). Taxonomy (GTDB): domain Bacteria; phylum Bacteroidota; class Ignavibacteria; order Kapaibacteriales; family Kapaibacteriaceae; genus Kapaibacterium. The sequence continues at coordinate 49,885 of JBBRES010000001.1, forward strand.
ATTAGCAATGGCACGAGGATCGGTCCAACCGCCGCTGCCGCAGCCGTCTGACTTGTGATAGCCATGTTGGTCACAAAGCCAATGGCTGCACCTCCTGGGATCAACGCCCATTGAAGTTTGCGCAGTGGGCGCATCAGCAGCCGCACCATGTCTTGATCACAGCCTGTCTTCTTGACCACAAAGGCAAAGCCCATGGCTGAGCAGATCGGACCAATAATATCTCCTCGCCCTACCGCCTTTTGAAATGCATCAAATACAGCCCATGGTTGCCCGGCCAACGACGAGATCACAAGTCCGGCAAGGATCAAGATCAGCCTGACGTCTGCGCCACGTTTGATAAGGAGAATGGCGGCAAGGGTGATGATCCCCGCTCCGATCACGGGGTAGTTCATTCGGGCATGACAAAGTCGATGATGGAATCCACAGAATCACGAACTGCCGCTACGAGTACATCTCTATCTCCACTTGCTCCGATCACCCAATTCTTTGAATCGAAGTAGCGTTGTTGGACGTCGAACAACGATTCAACCGTGAAGCCTTGTAGTGCTGTAATGTACCGTTCATAATAGGCTTCGTCAAGTCCGTGCAGAATGCGCATCCACACCATTCCGGCCGTTTGTTGCGGCGTTTCGTTTGAACGCGCGAACTGACCGAGCATGTGCTGACGTGCATCATTCAACTCTTCGACTCCAACGGGTTCCGTGTGCAATCTGAGTAGTTCGCTCTTGATGGTTGCAATGGTATCGGCCGTGAAGTTGTTGCCAACGCTTGTCACGATCTCGATTTGCTGACTCTGCAAACGCACGTTCGGATAGGCATACGCGCCATACGTGTATCCCTTCTGTTCTCGCAGTACAGAGAACAACCTAGCCATCGTGTACCCACCTAGGATTGACGAAAGCAATTGCAATGCGAACGCATCGGGATGCAGAAGGCCAACCATGGGCAAACCAATGCGCAACGCGCTCTGTACAGCATCATCCTTTGCGGCAATGCAAGCAGTGCGCTGCAACATGATCGGTGCAGGTCGTACAATGGCTTGACGAGAGGGTGTAGACGCCGGCAACTCCTTCGTTCGCGCGATTAATGCGGCGAGAACCGCATCGCGGTCGAAGGCGCCCGTAAGGAGTACGGTCCTGCGTGCCTGCACAAAGCGCTCATGTACATGGAGCATGCGATCGCGCGATATCGATCGGAGAGTAGAAGGACTACCTTCTCGGCCTACTGCATAGGGATGACCTGAATAGGCGATCTGTGCTTCTGCACTCATCGCAAGCCAATCGGGATCCGACTGATTCATGGTGGCATCGGCAATGCGCACTGTGCGCTGCCGTTCGATTTCTTGCTCATCGAAGCGTGGTGTGAACGCGCTGTCGTAGACTAACTCTACAAGGTCGAGCGCATATTCTTTTAGTCCCACACCAACCACCGACGTGCTATCGCGGTCTGCGCTACTCGAGACGTTGCATCCTCGATACTCCACTTCTTCTGCGAAGGCATCGGAGGAAAGACGCGCCGTGCCTCTACTCATCATCGATGCAGCAAAGGCCGTTTCGCCAGAGATCACGTCGTCAACGCAACCCGTGTGAGCAATCACCGTGATGCTCATGAGGTCTTCGTCAGGTCGGTGGATCACATAGGCAACACTCCCATCCGGAAGTGCGACGTGCTCGGTTGGCGGGAATTGAAAATGCAGTGGTTCGGTCGAGAGCGGAGGGGTAACAAGTGACATGTCCGTAAATTACACCTATGAAGAACACCATCGTCTTGATTACGGGTGCATCAGCAGGGATCGGAGAAGCATGTGCTGAGATCTTCGCCGCGGCGGGAGCTCGATTGATCTTGTGGGCGCGCAGAGAGGACCGTCTGGAGGCCCTTGCCACCTCGCTCCGTGAGCGTTTTGCCGTAGAATGCCTTGCCACTGTTGTAGACGTGCGCGACGTGGCCGCGGTGAACCAAGCTATTGCCTCCCTTCCGCCTTCCTGGAACTCGATTGACGTGTTGATCAACAATGCAGGACTTTCGCGTGGTCTGGAACCTATCCACGAAGGCGTGATCGAGAATTGGGAAGAGATGATCGACACAAACATCAAGGGCCTGCTGTATGTGACGCGAGCCGTCACACCATCCATGGTCAACCGTGGAGTCGGCCATGTAATCAACGTGGCCTCGATCGCAGGCATGCAGGCCTATCGCGGAGGCAATGTGTACGGCGCAACGAAGGCGGCTGTTCGTATGCTTGGAGAGAACATGCAGGTAGACTTGAATGGGACGGGAGTGCGCGTGTGCACGGTAGACCCAGGTCTCGTGGAGACCGAGTTTTCGATGGTGCGGTTTCGCGGCGACGCAGACAGAGCCTCTACCGTCTACAAAGGGTATCAGCCTCTTACGGCGCACGATGTGGCTGAAACCATTTTCTTCGTTGCCACACGTCCTCCACATGTAAACATTCAAAACATTCTTCTCACGCCAACGGCACAAGCCTCGGCAACGGTTGTCCATAAAACATGAGTACTACGGTTCATTTTATAGTCGGCGGCAAGGTCCAAGGTGTTGGCTTCCGTCGGTTCGTCCTTCACGCCGCCAACAGTCTCAATCTCAAAGGCTTTGTGACGAATCTCGAAGACGGCACAATCGAATGCGTTGCGCAAGGTGATGTGTCGGGACTTACGGAGTTTGAAACCCTTCTCCGTCAAGGTCCTCGATTCGCGCTCGTGAACTCCGTAACATGTACGGATGTTGACGGCGCCAAGCAGCACACATCCTTTCGCATAATGTAGGACACGTTCATGATCATCGACAAGAATTCTGTCGTTCTCATTACCGGTGCCAGTAGTGGCATTGGAGCATCACTTGCCGTGCTTTGTGCTTTACGCGGTGCAACGGTGGCACTTGTTGCACGAAGAGCAGATAGACTTTCCGCTGTTGCAGATGCAGTGCGTGCGGCTGGTGGGGCGCCCGTTGTGATCGTTGCAGACGTAAGCAACGAAGAGGACTGCGACCGCATTGTGCGAACAACGATCGAACAGGCGGGCACCATAGACGTGCTTGTGAACAATGCTGGGCGCGGCAATTGTGCTAGTGTCGAAAACACCACCACGGAACAATTGCAAAACATAATGTCGCTAAATGTGTATGCACTTTTCTGGCTCACAGGTCGCGTCTTGCCAATCATGAAGGCGCAGAATTCTGGCAGCATCATTACGGTGTCGAGCGTTGCGGGCAAGATGGGATTTCCGTTCAACGCGGCATACGTTGCCGCTAAGCACGCAGCAGTTGGATTCACTGCTGGACTGCGCGCAGAACTCATGGCTTCCAACATTCATGCAACGGTGGTATGTCCGGACGGAGTAACAACAGAGTGGGGCATGGCCACTGAAGGCTCCCCTATCGGCGAGCTCTTTGTAAAAGGCATTCGGAAGTCCAAGAGATTCGCGCAGGATCTCGGACGACCCTTGCCGCCTCTCAAGCGCATGATCAGTGCGGACGATGCAGCACAGGTGATCTTCGATACCATCGAAGCAGGCAGATCGAACGACGTCTACACGCACGATGGTTCGCGCGAGCAGACGATTGCAGTTGCGACGGATCGTATGATGCAAGAGGATGCAATGTCGCCTCTTTTCCTAGGCATGCATGAAGCTTATCAGGAGCTCACAACGCAACAAACATGAAGCGAGCCCTGTGCACCATCTACGTCCTCATGTTCGCCATTGCCGTTACGTCGATGCATGCCACTGCACCATCTACACATCCTCGGTTGGCATTAGTGTTGAGCGGCGGTGGAGCGCGTGGCATCGCACAGATTGGCGTGCTCAAGGAACTCGAACGCGCAGGAATTAAGCCGGATGTGATCATTGGTACGAGTATTGGTGCAATTGTTGGTGGCTTGTATGCGGCAGGCTATACGCCCGAACAGCTCGACTCCATATTCACGCACACGGACTGGGATCAAATTCTCTCCCTTGGCGGTGATACAAAGCGCGAACAACTTTCTCTTTCGCAAAAACAAGAAGACGATCGCAGTCTCTTCACGTTGAGGTTTCGCAACTTCAATTTCGTGGTCCCACAGGCCATTGGTGGCAGTGCGAAGTTCTCGGCGCTCTTGCAGAACATTCTATGGAAAGCGCCTCTCAATACGGTTAACAACTTCGATTCGCTTCGCATTCCCTTTCGTGCTATCACCACCGATCTCTCGAACGGTCAATGGCTTGCGCTCGCACGTGGCAACCTAGCAACGGCTCTTCGCGCCAGTGCAACGTTCCCGTTGCGATACGCACCGGTACGGTTTCACGATACAATTCTGGTAGATGGTGGACTTGTAGCAAACATCCCCGTTGATGCAGCACAAACGTTTCAGCCTGATGTGCTTCTCGTGATCAATACCGTGAGCGATTATCTCACGCCCGATCAGCTCACGACGCCTTGGAACGTGGCCGATCAGGCGTTGACGGCTGCTATGAAGCAACGTGATCAGGAGCACCTCGATTCAGCAGACATTGTGATCACGCCTGATGTGGGATTTCATTCCACGTTCGACTTCTCGAACATCCCTTCGCTGATTCGCGCTGGAGAGCGGGCTGCGCGAGCAATGATTCCCGCTCTGCGAGAAAAGCTCACGATGGTTCAGACGTCGACGGAGTCGGCACAGCCACCATCCGTAGAGTTCATCTCCGTGACGGGCGTTCCAGACGTTGTCGTGAGTGTTCCAACGTCATGTACACCTGCTCAGGCACGCATTGCAATACAGGAACAATTGCATCGAAGAGGATACCACTTCGGCTATGTGCGCAGCGAAGTATTCGACCCCGTCTTACATACGTTCACTGTTGATGTAGATGACGGTAGGATGGTGTCATTCGGTATCGATCCGCGCCGACCCATCGATTCGGCAACAGCACGTCGCGAACTCACCTTCGACATCGGAGACCAAGTAACAACACCATTGCTTGAGCGCAGCGCATTGAATCTTCGTGCCTCGGAGATGTTTGACGACGTCGACATTACCATACGACCGAGCTCTACTGGCAGGGGAATTCATGTAGAGGTTGGTGGTGCCGACCGTGGCAATCAGATGTTGCGCGTGGGAGCACGCGTAGACAACGAACGCTTCCTCCAAGGTGGCGCAGACCTTGTTGCAACAAACGTTGCCTTCACGGGCGTGCGCGCCGCGCTTCGCATTGCTGGCGGTGAGCGCAATGGCGAGCTTGCCCTCACTCTCGAAGTGCCCCGCTTTATGGGCTCGATGTGGACGGCAAGTATGCGCGGATACACGTCGTTCCGGCACGTATGGATCTATGCAGATGAAACCTCACGTCCCATCAATGAAACTGTGCGCTCAAAGGTGGACCAATTCTCCGAAGACCGGTTTGGAATTCGTGCAACGGCTGGGAAGCAGCTTGAAAAAAATGGTGTGATTCAGGCGGAGTTTCGTTATGAGCAGCAGCGCTACCGCGGCCTGAACGACAGCATTGCGCCTGCCTTCCAGCGCCTTGCCACCATTCGCGGCCTTGTTCGTTGGGACGATCTGGACCGCCTTGTCTTTACGACAAGAGGTCGCGTGATCGATCTCTCACTTGAATCAAGTTTACTCTCGTTGTCGAACGGACTCTCGTTCACGAAGATCAACGTTCTCTATCGCGGATTTTTGAACTTCGATCCGGTGGTGATTTCGCCAACAGTTCACTTTGGTGCGGCAGACCTCACGCTACCTCCGTCAGAGCTCTTCTCCATGGGTGGACAAGACATTTTCTTCGGAATGCGTGAAGACGAGCAGCGAGGTCGGCAAATCGTTCGCGGCTCCATGGACGTTCGTGTGAAGTCGCCCGTCCCATTGTTTTTCGACACTTACTTCAGCGTCCGCTACGACGTGGGCGCCATCTGGACAAAACCCGAAAACATCAAATTGTCCGACATGCAGCATGGTCTTGGAATCACGCTCGGCGTCGACACGCCGGTTGGGCCCGCTGTCCTCTCGATTGGTCGTAGATTCTACTTTCTGGAGTCACCCGCGGCAATTGCGTGGGGCCCCGTACTCGGCTACTTTGCCTTTGGCATTCGCATCTAAGGATCCATCGCATGGAAAAGAACATCTTTCAAAAGATCATAGACAAAGAGATTCCTTCCACCATCGAGTACGAAGACGATCTCGTTATCGCTGTTCGTGACATCGCACCGTCGGCACCCGTTCACGTGCTGATTATTCCCAAGAAACACATCACCAGTGCGAATGAGATCACCGCTGATGATGCAGCCCTTGTAGGCCACGTCTTCCTTGTTGCCCAACAATTGGCCACCAGGTTGGGCATCGATCGCAGTGGCTACCGCATCGTTACCAATGTGAATGCAGACGGCGGACAAACCGTTTTTCATCTGCACTTTCACATCCTCGGTGGCGAACCACTTGGCCGCATGAATTCTGCAAGGGCTTCGCAAGGGAAGCAAGGCGGCAGGGGCATTTTGCGCGAGGCGGGTGTGATCGTTCTCTTCGCCATCGGTCTTGCCGTGTTCTACAATGCAATGTCGCCCAAGCAACTCGAATGGATCAAGCCAGTCTATACTGCAGTCCCCACGAACGACGATGCGATCGACCAGCTCATCGCCGTTGCTCCTGCAAGCAATCCTCCTTCAACATCAACAAGTATTACTCCGACTACGTCGGCCACCACGACGCCCGCCGTGCCTGATCCGAAGCCGCATGCGTCTGATACGCCAAAGCCCGCTGCCGCTCCGTCGCTTACGCCTACTGAGCATGCAGACGCAACGAAGTCGCTCACACTCGCGCAATTCAAAAAACTCATGGGCAAGCCCAACGTTGTTCTCATTGATGCGCGCCTGCAAGAGAAGTACGATCAAGGTCATATTGGCAACGCCATGAATATTTATGGCAGCGAGGTAGAGCAACACATACCAGAACTCATCGCAATTCCGCAAGACAAAATCGTTATCATCTACTGTGATGGCGGACATTGCGAACTGTCGCATCGTGTTGCCGACGTGTTCACGCGGTTCGGATATCCTAACGTTTTTGTCTTTCTTGGAGGCTGGGCAGAGTGGAACGCACAGAAGTGACATCATCTCTCGCAACGAAGCAGGTGCTTACGCAACTCGCATCACGATTTGGCCTCGTGGGCGAATCGCCCCTGATGATGCAGGCGATTTTACGGTTGCTTCAAGTGGCACCGACAGATCTGACGGTGTTGATCACAGGTGAGACCGGAACAGGCAAGGAAGTATTCGCGCACGCTGTGCACGAACTCAGTCAGCGCAAGAAGGCACCCTTCGTAGGTGTGAACTGCGCAGCCATTCCTGAGACTCTGCTGGAGAGCGAACTCTTTGGCGCAGAGAAAGGAGCTTATACTGGCTCCGTAGAACAGCGAAAGGGCTTCTTCGAAACCGCTCATAAGGGGACAATTTTTTTAGACGAGATTGGTGAGATGCCGATTGGCACACAAGTAAAACTCTTGCGCATTCTTGAAAGCGGCGAGTTCTCTCGATTGGGCTCGTCGGGCAATCTCAAGGTAGACGTACGCGTGGTGGCAGCTACGAACAAGGATCTAGCGTATGAAGTACGTCAAGGTCGGTTCCGACAAGACTTGTATTTCCGCCTGAACTCGGTGAACATCGTCTTGCCGCCGTTACGTCAGCATCCGGACGACATTCCACTGCTCGTTGAACACTTTGCGCATAAAGTGGCGGAGAAAAATCACATCACCTATCAAGGCATCGACGCAGATGCTGCAGCTGTGCTCGAAGCAATGCCCTGGCAAGGAAACGTACGAGAGCTGAGGAATATCGTCGAGACGATGGTGACGCTTGAGCAGGGATCTCGCATCTCTTCAGGTATGATCCAACGATACCTTCCCCAACAGCAGACGTTTGAAGAGCCACGCTCTACGCAGGCCATCGTTCGGGTGGTGGATCAAGCCTCGACGGTGCACGATCCGGATGCACAAATGATCTATCGGCTGCTGCTACAGCTCACGAACGACGTGAACGACATGAAGACGGTGCTGCGACATCTCGTGGCGATGGGCATGGAAAGTGTGACTCCATCGAGTACGGCAATTATGAGGGCGCCACAAGATCAGCCTGTCGCCCCAGTCGAGCTTAACCTTGCCGCCATGGAACGTGGTGCCATAGAAGAAGCACTCCGTCGGTCGAAAGGTAACCGCAGAGAGGCTGCAGACATGCTTGGGATAAGCGAACGAACGCTCTACCGAAAGATCACCGAGTATCAGCTCGACTAAGTAAGCGGGAAAATGCAAGGACGCGATGGTGCCGCATCTCCGTCGAACGCTGGTGCGTTGAACATGAGCAAATACTCTCCGTCGGGAATCTCGTCAGCTACAAAGATCATCTCCGTGATCGTTCGTTCCGGACGTGGTGCGTGAGGCCATTGCCAAAACATTTTATGCGCCGCGAGTGCACCGGCGTCTTCTTCACGATCAACAGATGGCAGGTCGATAAGGAGATGTTGAATACCAAGCTCATGTATGTACTGCATCGCCTCTACCTCTACATATGCCGGATTATTCCCAGACCACAGACGATGCCGCTTCGACACATCATTCGGACGTGTACGAATGATAAGAGCGGGTGTATGCTCTGTAAGCGTTGCCGTGAGATCTGCCCGCGTCACGAGAAGATCTCCCGACGTTTGTTCTCGCAGTGGAACCGAGATCACGCGCGCCTGTATGAACAGATCGCGTAGGCAATCCTTCAGAACGTAGTTCTTCCCGGCAACATGTCCGATGCACTCCGTATGCGTCCCATTGCCATGCGGCGCTATCGTCACTACGTCGCATCGAACAGGTCCGCCCTCTTCAATACTCCCTACAAATGTCCCCGCACGAAATGGTTCGAAGCGTGCATTCGGCAAATGAAACGCATTGGGAAACTCGATATCCGAGATAGCGATCGAAAGATCGTAGAACACGGTGTTGTTCCACGTTGCCGCTTTTCCGTTGATGGTCACTGTATGGTTCATGCTCACAAAAATGCGCAAATCGAATCATGAGAACGTTCCTCCATTTTTGCTTTCCGGTGCGCTTTGGCAGCTCCCTTAACCGGAACGTGTCACGATACACCTTCGTAGCGGAACAAGTAGTGTGTTGCGCATGAGTTCGCAATTCCTATTTTCGTTCACCATAATCAGGTAGGTGTGGGTATGTCTCGAACCTTGAACAAGGTCATGCTGATCGGTAACGTCGGCAAGGATCCAGAAGTGAACTTCACGCCAAGCGGTGTGAAGGTGGCGCAGTTCCGTCTAGCCACGTCGGAAACGTGGAAGGACAAAGAAGGGTCGCTGCAAGAACATACCGATTGGCATACGGTGATTGCGTGGCGCGGATTGGCTGACGTGGTCGAAAAACTTGTACGACGCGGAACGCGCGTCTATGTAGAAGGCAAGATTCAATCACGCACGTTTGAAGACCGAGAAGGCAATAAACGATACGTCACAGAGATTGTGGCCGACAACTTGCTCCTCTTGGATGCGAAGCGTACAGACCAGCCGGGCGGACACGCCGACACGGAACATGTCGAAACCATATCGAACAACTCCGACGAAATCCCCTTCTAAGGGGTCATTCTGCCATGAACTCCATTGAAAGGGCGCCCGTCAAGGCGCCCTTTCTTATTTTGCGGACATGGAAGCTTCCCGTAACACAGAAATCAAGGTAGGAATCGTCACCCTTGCCGCCCTCCTACTTGCCCTTGGTGGGTTTATTATAGGAAGGGGCATTAGTTTCTCGCCAAATGAGAAGCTGGTGATGTTCCGATTGCCCACGTCGGGCGGACTGGACAACAGTTCACCTGTTGTCGTGAACGGCGTTTCACGCGGCAAAGTGAAAGAGATTCGAAATGAGAACGGCAGCGTTCTCGTTCTCGCTTCCGTGGACGACGTGAGCGACCTGCATGCAGATGCAAAAGCACGCGTGTCGATTCTAGAGATCACGGGCGGTAAAAAGGTCGAGATCTTCCCTGGTACGAGTGCAACGATGTTCGATATCTCAAAAGAGATTCCCGGAGATGTAGCCGCAGATATTGGCAGTCTCGTTGGAATGCTTGGCGACGCGGGCGAGGACGCCAAGAGTGTTCTCCGTCGCGTAGACACGATCACTGCCGCCCTTACGGCACTATTGGCGGACGGCACCGTGATGGCCAACGTGCGAACAATGGCAGACGACGGCTCAGTGGCCTTGCGCAACGCGCGGCTCCTCTTAGAAGACAATCGTGCAAATCTGAATGTTGCCGTGAAGAACCTGCGCGTGATCAGTGAAGATGTACGACGCATCATTGATAAGAACGATCCAAAGCTCACATCACTTCTCGACAAACTCGATCGCACAATCTCCAGTACTGATGGGACGATTGCCCGAGCAGACGACGCGATTGTGAAGGCCGACACGCTGTTGAAAAACGTGAACGACGTCATCGTTTCCGTTAAGACCAACGACGGTCTTGTGCACCGCATTTTGTACGATACGGTGTTTGCGAACCGACTCGACACAACCTTGTATTCACTGCGCAAGTTCATCAACGGTGCGCGTGCCAACGGTGTGAACGTGAACGTTGGAATCGGACACAAGTAAGTGGCAACGAATAGCACGTTCCTTACGCCGGAATCCAATACCTACATCACCGAGATGTTCTCGAGCGAGGATCAATTCCTTCGCGATTTGAACACTCAGGCAATTGCACATGGCATTCCAGCCATCTCTATTTCGCCAGAGCAGACAAATTTTTTGCAGGTGCTTCTTCGCTCCATGCAGGCACGTCGCGTCCTCGAGATCGGCTCGCTTGCAGGGTATAGCGCCATCACCATGGCACGGGCCCTTCCTGCAGACGGAAGTGTTGTGTGCTGTGAGCTTGTTGCGGAGTGGGGAGACTTTATCGAAGGCAAGGCCCAAGAGGCCGGGCTTGGCCGAGTGATCTCTGTTCGACGCGGTCCCGCCCTTGCCACCATCGAGCAGCTTTGCGCAGAGAACATCGAGCCATTCGACGTCATCTTTATCGACGCCGACAAACCGAACTACGTGAACTATGTGCAGGCAGCGTGGCCGCTGTTGCGTCTTGGTGGAGTTGTCATCGGCGACAATGCCTTGGCTTGGGGCTATGTCACAGATGAAAACACTGAATTCGAACCGCACAACGTCAAAGGCATTCGGGCCTTTAACCACTTCATGGCCCACCACGCCAAGCTTCAGAGTACTCTCGTACCGCTCGGCGATGGAATGACGATTGGGTTCAAACTGGAGCACTAGACTAATGCGCCTATTCGCCGGCGTTCTTCTCGCATGCATGATCCTTGTTGGATGCAAGAGCACGCATTCGCTCGATACTTCGTTCGACCTTCGAGAAGGAAGCGAGCGGATGAAGCAGTTGGTCTTTACGACAACGCGCAACATCGACTCGGTTGACGTGAAGAAGCTCATGGTGGATGTGTGGAAGGTGGAGCACTATGCCTATCCCGATACCATCAAGTTGTTTGTTCGCGTTCTCGACAGTACGGGCAACGTGATCACACACATGGCGCAACCCTATGCAAGACCTGGTGCGCCAAACTACTTCTCGCATTTGCGCGAATCGCTCGGATCCAAACGCAACGAAAAGATCATCGACGTATCGCCTTTCACCGTCCGCGAGTTTGGCGAACAAGACTCTATTCCTACCTCCATAGCTCTTGCCATAGACTATAGTGGCTCTATGAAGGGTGTGCTTCCGTGGATTGAGCAAGGAACAGAAGTTTTCATCTCGCTTATGCGTCCATGCGACCGAATCTCGCTCACCACCTTCGCCAAAGAAGTCACAGCCGTCTTCCCCCTCACGTCCGACACATCGAAAATGATTCGCGCATATCGAGAGCATCGCAAGAAAGCGCCCGGTATGTACACCTCGTCCGTGGATGGACTGATGAAGGCACTCAAGTCGCTCGACACCGTGCCCATCGAGGAGCCAAAGGTCTGCGTGTTCTTTACCGATGGCGACGAGAACACGTCGTTCGCAAAAATGTCCGACATCTTCGACTACGCTGTTAAAAAGAACATCAGTATTTATTGCGTTGGCTTCGGTTATGCGCAAGACGAACCACTCGAGGCATTGTCGCTCTACACTGGCGGCAAGTACTATCGCGCGTATTCGAAGGCAGAGCTCAATCAAATCTTTCTAGACATCTATCGCTCCCTTCGGAACTACTATCTCATCGCCTATCATCCGCCGAAGTACGATGGCCTGCACGTTGCAGAGCTCACCATTGATGTGCCAGGGAGGGATAGTATGGTGGCAAGGGCCACGTATGATAAATCTGGTTTGGCGAATCCACCTATCGGGAATGAATTCACACGTCAGATTTTGTTTGCGTATAACAAAGCGGAGATAGATTCGGCGTCGAACTCGATCATAGAGACCATCGCTGATAATCTCGAGCGCTTTGACCGCGTTGAGCTTGAGATCCAAGGTCACACGGACAACATCGGAGGCGAAGAGTTCAATGCCAAGCTTTCACAGGCCCGTGCAGAGTCTGTAAAGTCTGCACTAATCGCCCGTGGTGTCGAGGAACGCAGACTTCGTACGAAAGGCTACGGCTTTATGCTGCCCGTTGCCTCGAACGAAACGGAAGATGGACGTGCACAAAACCGTCGCACAGTATTTAAGATCCTGCGCAAGTAACAACGTATCTTTGCGCATGGCCATGTCCCCTATCATGTCGCTCTTCAAACGTGCAGTCGCCCGTCACAATGGCGATGCGCCGTTCACTGAAGCACAGCACTCACGACGTGCATTCATTGGCGCAGCCGCCACGTCGCTCGTCATTGCATCCTGCTCCAAGCCATCTGAACTCCTCGCACCCGGCATACGCATCGCAATTGTTGGCGGAGGCATTGCAGGTCTGCACTGCGCATGGCAGTTGCAACGCAAGGGATTGCGCGCCGATGTGTACGAGGCGTCTATGCGAACGGGTGGACGGATTTTGACGGGTCGCGACATTATTGCGCCGGGCTCGATCACGGAACTCGGCGGAGAGTTTATCGACACGGCGCACACAGACATGTTGGCTCTTGCGAAGACGTTCAATCTTGAATTGCTTGATCTACGCGACGTTTCGTCCAAAGCGTATCACGACGTGTTCTTCTTCGAAGGTCGCGTGTACACCGAGGCCGACATTACACGCGAGATGTCGCCGTTCATACCTCGCTTCGCTGCCGATATTGCCACGCTGCCTCGCAACCTTACCAGCTTGTCGGGAACACCAGGTGAGAAGCTTGACGCAATGAGTCTTGATGCGTACTTCCATGCATGCGGCATTACGGGATGGGTACGCGCGTTTCTTGAGTCGGCGTTCGTGACCGAGAATGGACTCGATCTCTCAGAACAAAGCACATTGAATTTCTTATCAGTGATTGCCTATCAGATCCACGGCAATCCATTCCGTTGGTTTGGAGAGAGCGACGAGCGGTATCGATTGAAGAGTGGGAACGAGCAAATCGTAGGACATCTTGCTGCCGATGTGCAGAAGAGCATTCACACCGGACATCGGTTGGAAAGTATTCGAGCCTATGGCTCTGCGTATCGACTTTCGTTCCGCGCAGACAATGCGTCAAAGACCATCGATGCAGATCACGTTGTACTTGCACTGCCGTTTTCATTGTTGCGCGATGTGGAGATTGGCGTTGAACTGCCGGAGCGCAAACTCCAAGCCATTCGAGAAGCCCGTTATAGTGCCACGTCGAAAATCATCGTTGGTTTTGACAGACCCTTCTGGCACGATCAAGGACATAGTGGTACAGTCTACGCGGATGCACCGGTGCAAGTAGCATGGGACAACACGGCAAAGCAAGGTCTGCAAGCCGGTGGCCTTACCTTCTTTAGTGGAGGTGCGAATACGCGCGTGCTGTGGTCTGCAGGTATCACACGTTCGGTCCGCACCATGATGAAAGACCTTCGTCCGATATGGCACGATGCTCCCCTAGAACCAACCAAGATCACAGGCTTTAACTGGCCAGACAATCCACTGTCGAAGGGTGCATACTCGACGTACACACCGGGTCAGTGGACGAAGTTTTATGGCACAGAACAAACGGCAGTGGGCAACATCCACTTTGCTGGCGAGCACTGCTCGCGCGAGGGCAAAGGCTACATGAACGGTGCCGCAGAAACAGGTCGCATGGCGGCAGAAGAAATCATCAAAGCATACAGCAATGCCAGAGTCCGCTGATTTTTATCTGCGCGTGCACGAGCTCGTGAAGCAGATTCCCTTCGGACGCGTCACAACCTACGGACACATCGCCGCTGCCCTTGGTGCTCGTTCATCATCGCGCATGGTAGGGTGGGCATTGAACGCCGTTGCACATGCAGAGCGGTTCGACATACCATGTCATCGCGTTGTGAACCGCCTTGGCGAACTCTCCGGCAAGATGCATTTCGAAACTCCCTTCGTGATGCGTGAGCGCCTCGAAGCAGAGGGCATCACCTTCATAGACGAAGCAGTCAACCTCACGCAACACCTCTGGATTCCCGAAGCATGAAGGTTGTTGTTGAACTTGTTCTTACTCCCGCACAAGCAGCAGACGCTGTCTATGTGCGCTCACAAGCCATTGCAGAGGCAGGTGTTTCGCAGGAGAGTGTGAGCGCCGTTGTGCAGAACAGGCGTAGCATCGACGCACGTGCACGCGCTCCACGCATTCGCTTGCAATGCGAAGTGTACGTGAACGAAGAGCCGCCTGTTGATGTATCTATCACATCGACGTTCAAAGATGCCGATCCCACGAAGCGCGTGATCATTGTTGGTGCAGGACCAGCCGGCTACTTTGCAGCACTTGAACTACTCGAACATGGCATCACGCCCATTGTAATCGATCGTGGCAAAGACGTGCGCACACGTCGCCGAGATCTTCGCGCCATTCAGCAAGACGGCGTAGTGAACGAGCACTCCAACTATTGTTTTGGTGAAGGTGGTGCCGGCACCTATTCGGATGGGAAACTCTATACGCGTTCTCATAAGCGTGGCAGCATTGAAAAGGTGCTGCGGCTCCTTGTAGAGCATGGGGCAACGCGCGACATTCTCGTAGACGCTCATCCACACATCGGCTCGAATAAGCTGTGGCTCGTTGTGCAAGAGATTAGAGAGACGATACGGCGGCATGGAGGCGAGGTACATTTTGATTCGTATGTCACAGACTTCATTCTCTCGGACGATCGCATACACGGCGTTGTTCTCGAGAACGGAATTGAGCATCGTGCACAGGCCGTGATCTTGGCCACCGGACATAGTGCTCGCGACATTTTTCATCTCTGCGTTCGCAAAGGCATCGACGTAGAAGCCAAGCCATTTGCGCTCGGGGTCCGCATCGAACATCCGCAGCCGCTTATAGATGAGATCCAATATCATCAGCGACCGCGCGACCCGCTTCTTCCTGCCTCTTCGTATTCATTGGTCTGCCAGGTAGGGCAGCGAGGTGTCTTCTCGTTCTGTATGTGTCCGGGTGGACTCATCGTCCCCTCAGCCACGGCGCCGGGAGAGATCGTGGTAAATGGCATGAGCATGTCGCGCCGAGATTCGCCCTTTGCCAACTCAGGGACGGTTGTTGCGGTGGAGGAAGAGGATTGGTCAGAGTTTTCTAACCACGGTGTTCTTGCGGCGTTGGAGTACCAAGCACACGTGGAGCGGGCGACGTTTGCGGCCAACGGCGACGGGTCGCAACGTGCTCCAGCGCAACGACTTACGGACTTTCTCGACCGCCGCCTTAGCCCCTCCCTCCCTACCACATCATACATCCCGGGTCACGTTTCGGCAGACCTCCATGGCATACTTCCTGGTCCGCTCCTCAAACGACTCGAGGCCGGCATACGTCAGTTCAGTTCTTCGATGCGCGGATACTTGACAAGCGAGGCCGTTATGGTAGCCGTAGAGTCCCGCACATCGTCTCCCGTTCGCATCCCGCGCGACCGAACCACCTACGAACATATTCGCATCCGAGGCCTCTATCCATGTGGCGAAGGGGCAGGATACGCCGGTGGAATCGTTAGCGCAGCACTCGACGGACAGAATGTAGCTAATCGGCTCTCGCACGCGTTATGAGATGCCCTTTTCCGTAACTTTGTGACTGTATTTCTTTCAACAAACAGGATGAACCCACATGAAGATGATCGTTGCAGCGGTTGCTGCTCTGCTCTTGATCTCTTGCAATGCCGAATCACAGGTGAACAACGTGAAGCTCGAAACGAAGAAAGATTCCGCCAGCTACGCGCTGGGATTGAACATCGCAAAGAGCTTGAAGGCACAAGAGCTCGATCTTGATATCGACCGCATTGCTGCTGGTTTGCGCGACGGTCTTGGCGGAACGGCGATGATGAAGGACGAAGAAGTTGCAGCCTGCCTTACAGCACTGCAAGCTGAAGCACAAAAGAAAGCACAGGAGAAAGCATCAATGGCCGGAGGAGAAAATTTGAAAAAGGGTGAAGCCTTTTTGGCTGAGAACAAGAAGAAGCCAGGCGTGATGACCACGGCGAGCGGTCTTCAATACAAGGTTGTTACTGAAGGCAAGGGCAAGAAGCCAATTGCTACGAACACCGTAAAGGTGCACTACAAGGGCACAAACATCGATGGCAAAGTCTTCGACAGTTCGTACGACAGAGGTCAGCCTGCCGAGTTCGCACTCAATCAAGTGATTCCAGGATGGACAGAAGGCTTGCAGCTCATGAACGCAGGCTCCAAGTACATTCTCTATATCCCGTCCCAAATCGCGTACGGCGAAAACGGCGCAGGTGGAGCAATTGGACCGAACGAGGCCTTGGTCTTCGAAGTTGAACTTCTCGAGATCAAGTAACGTTTTTCGAAGTATCACGCACTCATCAGAACGACAAAACATGTCAGCATCGACAGCTGTTCCAAACGCCAGAATCTCGAATTTTTACGTACCGTTTCTTCTCGTCTTACCTACCCTTGCCGTGTTCTATGGCATCTACATGGCAATCATGGGTCAAGTAAGCACGTTCGACGTTGTGCTCTGCTTGGTCTTGGGAGCTATGACGGAGTTCGGGGTAACGTTTGGCTATCACCGCATGACGGTGCACAAGTCTTTTGTGGCTCAACCATGGCTCAAGGCCATTGTACTCGCACTCGGCTCGATGGCGTTTCAAGGTCCGGTGATCAATTGGTCGAGCGTGCACACAAAGCACCACGCCATGAGCGATCAGCCGGAAGATCCGCACACGCCAACGATCCGCGGATTCTTCTTCGCTCACTTTGAGTGGTTACTCGAGATGAGTAGCGATTCCATGAATGTGATTCGCGAAAAGTATGCGGGTAGGTACTTGAAGGATCCAATGTATCTGTTCTTCGATCGGACGTTCTTGTTTTGGAGCACGTTTAGTCTTGTTTTCCCAGCAGCCCTTGGCTTCTTGGTAGCAGGGTGGCCGGGAGCATGGTCTGCCTTCATCTTTGGTGGCCTGATCCGCGTCTTCATGACATCGCACGTAACGTGGTGCGTTAACAGCGTCTGCCACATTGCTGGCGGCCGGATGTTCAACACCACTGATAAAAGTCGCAACAACTTCCTCGTCGGAATCTTCGCCCTTGGCGAAGGTTGGCACAACAATCACCACGCCTTCCCAAGCAGTGCCTTCCATGGTCTGCGCTGGTGGCAGATTGATTTTACTGCCTACGCTGTTCGCGTCTTTGAAAAGCTCGGCATCGTTCGCAGCGTCGTTCGCATCCCAGACGCCTTCTTGGAAAAGAAGCTTGGGCAGAACGTAGAGGTCTAAAAGTATCCCTTCGACGCTCGACCCATCGAGCGCCAACTGGCGCTAGGAAGTAATGGAATATCATGGCGGCTTGCTTCGGCAAGCCGCCATTTCTTTTTCACACATACTTGGTTGCGCCAACAGCATTTGTCAAGGGCGGAACCACCCTATGATCAATGAAGCTCATTTCATTAACTACAGCTTTTTATGGAAAGGAATTGTTTTCAATTTTGCGCGCGTAGATTACGAACGGAGGAACGCTACGTAGGATACAGAGAAGTGCATCCTGTGGGGGCGTTGACGCCATGAATTGGTGATTCGATCGCCGATTGCAGTACAGGCATACTTTCCAATCGCTGCTGAAGTTCTTTGGGAACCATACGGTCTGCGATATTCTTGAACACCACGTTCAATCTAGATTTCTCTACAAGGATGGCCTCATCCAAATCAGCATTCCTGTTGGTTATCGGGCAGATAGTCTCATGCGCTGGTGTGAATTTGAAGAACATGACGATTGCTTGCTTTCTCGCAGCATACTCAATAGTTTGTGTTCGTCATATAGCAGAGTCGCCAATATCATCGCCACGGCACCGTGTATGTGCTGCACACCTTGAGTACTTGATTCCGTTATACGACATGATTACCGCAACCGGCAACAGGGGGTTCTATGACACGTGTCGTGCAATTCGTCATTCTTGTACTCCTGTACTCGCAGTGTATGCTCCTCCATGCGCAACCAGCGCTACTCTGGCTTCGTGATGGGCAGCCACTAAATGTTCAGATTGTTGCCTATAATCAGGCGACACATCTCCTGATCACCCATTCTAGAACATTCCTCTATGTGTGGGATACTGATGCCGACACCGTCATTTGGCGGACATATTTACCCTCCCCGGTTGAATGGGTGTCGTACGTGGACGATTCGACAGTTATGGTGCTACGATATCGCGACCTCTACCAGATGCGGATCCGGGACGGTTCTATCGTACAACAAACGTCTTGCTCTTGCGTAACGTGGGCAAGCCCGACATACCGCTTTGGTGGTTCCATGTTCCAGTACAAAGACCTTGACAGCATCATAGTCACGGATATCAAATCTGGATTTACGGTGATGAAAACACAGTGGCGAGAAGGACATACACCATTTTTCAAGTTCTGGGATTATGACACCACTACCAAGCGACTCTACTGTTCGGCATTAAACACCCTTTTCTACATCGACTCGAGCGGGGTTACGCATTCTCTCGATACTCTTGAAAGGATGGGCGACTTACCTGTGGGTTGGACGATGATCGACAATGGGACGATCGTTGTCACAGTTGTTCAGCAACGCGACTCCCTGCGTGCGGTCTTGTATGCGTATGACAGAAAGGATCTCCAGCTCCAGGACAGCCTCTACATAGCATCTGCGCCGCTCTGGCCAGGTAGACCCTTTCTACCAATCGGGAAGATTGGTGAGTCTATCGTCTTTGACGCCTTTTTGCAAAAGATCGTTGTCGTTCGAACATCACCACTGCGGATTGAACAAACGACGGTTGTCGATGTTCACGGCCCGGCAGCGGTGTTCGTCCAGCCTGATAGTGTTTGTTTTAGAGACCTGTCAGGGGCGAATATCATTCACGATGTCTTTTCTTCCGGGAATCGCATGCTCTTGCCCAAGCGAACCGCTATTCGCAATGCGCACTGTGGACCGAATTCTGAACTACTTGTCGAGCAAGAGCGTGAAGCACCAATTGTACTAAACATTCGCACCGGGGAGGATGAACTAACACCATGGAATCCATTGCCTAGACGAATTCAGAATGGAGATGATCTTCACGTCGGAGGTCGTTCCGGGTGTGCCATTGTTAGCATCAGCAACATTCAATCGAGCTTCGTTCTACCATACGGAGATACCACTGTCCTGTGTAAAATCGAAGGCGAAGACGATCACTTCGGACTCGGTGTAAGTAGGGCGTACAATCCGTATGTCTGTTGGGCCGACTCCACAGGCACAGAGCTCGACATTGTATTCCGCCACTCGCTTTGGGTTCAGGGATTTTCAGAGTACGGAATAGGAATTTACCGGACCAGTAGGCCATGCACAGATACCATGTATACTAACCAAGATTATTCCACGACCTTCGTCGAGACGGAGTATGAAGGAAACCAGATGCCATTGCCAGTTGCGTCTGAAGATGGCGGCTCAGTCTTTGTTCCTGGTTACAAAATCGTCGAGGGCCCGTTCCGACAACCGTTGCCCGGCATTACTCTTATAACAGGAATTCAGCACAGCTCCCCCTATTTGAGCACGAATCGAGCCTTTAGTTCTTATCGTGGGTTGTTCCTGCACCAGCCACACCTTGCCGTCAGAGACACGGATAGCGGGTACTTGATCTTTAGCACAACAGACTCGCTGTACCAAGATCGCCATGTGTACGGATCTCGATATCTGCCGATGGCCATTTTAAACTCGTCTGATGACGTAATCATGCATGGTGATTCTGGCCTTCAATGCCTCGACCCAAATACGGGCACTATCAAGTGGAAGATCATTGTTCCCGCTGTACCAACTCGAGTCTTGATAGAGCCACGCGATAGGTGGATGTGCGTGATCTACGCGTTTGGGCGCATTGAGTTGTATGCGCTCGATCCGTCCGTGAATGTGCCACATCAGGAATCTGAATCCGCTCCATTTCGCGTCTACCCTAATCCCGTTCACGATCAATTGACGGTAACATGTTCGACAACCGTTTACGATTATCAAGTGCGTGACATTGTTGGGAGACTCGTTTACGGAGGTGTGACATCAACGCCGTCCAGTCAGTTCACAATCGATACCGGATTACTCGTATCAGGAACCTACATGTTAGTACTTCACACAGACAGAGCGTATTCCATGCAGGCATTTATCAAGCACTAGCATGTCACGTGCTGTCGAAGTTGGCCTTGAGTGATTTCTGGTCTTGATAACCTTGATCATCGTTGCATAATCGTTTTTATTCTGATTGGCGTTCTCACTGGAGAACGATGCATTTGCTTCATCAATCATGTCGCTCCTTCCCAGATAGCTACCAATTGCTGATTGTTGTCCGCACGGAGCGTGAGAAAACGTAGGTGCCTAACCACAACATTTGGCATGGTCGTCCTTTTCCGTCGAGCCGTGCATCACGACCATCAATCCTACCTCGGCACTGTAAGCATACCATCAAATCCATCACCTATGAGTTGATGTGTTGAGTTAGTTTCGCACCATTACCACTAGGAGGTGGAATGATGTGACAGAGAGATACGATGGTTACGTGTTCGAGCAGTGGAAGCGTAGTGGAATTGGCAAGGAGCCTTATGCGAGGTAGCACGGCGGTGCTGTAAGATTTGCAATGTGCCGCCTTTCAATGCTACATGCCACCACACAAACATCAAAGCGCATAACTGGCTTCGATACGCCATGTTGAATGTCAACTCCACTGCGCCCGCGGACTATCACGCACTCTTGCCAAACGCTATCGACCCTGCACTTCTGGCGCAACGTCCTAGGTGTACGTGCACTACTGTTTACTCAACTGGCCGCGTGTTTCGGGGTTGACTTGGTACTCGTGCGTTCTCCCACCTGCCGATAACTGCAGGGGTACTGCATTGGAATAGGTGAGGCTCACTTCTCACTTCTCACTTCTCACTTCTCACTTCTCACTTAACTTGCCACTACTTTCCTTCCCGGCAGCTGCCGGGAAGCTTCCCGGCAGAAATTCATTTTTCTTCTCACTTCTCACTTCTCACTTAACTTGTCACTTGTCACTCGTCACTTCTCACTTTAACTCGTCACTTCTCACTTTAACTTTCCTCTTGCCTTCCCTCCCTACCATCCTTCACGATCTTCGCACGCGGCTCTTTCGGGATCCTTTTCGCGTTGTGAGTCCAGGATATGTAGAGGCCAATGAAGTAGCGGCGAAGTCGGGTGATGTAGTGGTGTTATGTAGGGCAATGTGCGACTATGCCTTTGCCATCATTCACATGAGTGACGCGAGACGCGCGATCGATCTGTTGAGCGACGCACATACGTTGGCTGCGAAGTTGAAGGACGAGGGCCTGACGGCCGAGTGTGAATTGTGGCAGGCGGCAGTGGCGCACTGGACGAATGATGCGGGCGACGTGGTGGCGCGGATCGACATGGTGGTGGAGCGTTGCGTGCACGCGGGCCGACGTGATCTCTTGCCCATAGCGGCGTGCTTGAAGGCATTGCAGATCGAGCGTCGCACATCGTCGCTCGACGCCATGCGCGCCTTCGACCATGCGTTGCAATTGCTTTCGTCTACCGACGATCCGTGGGCTATCTCTTTTGTACATCGCTATGCCGGACTAGCATGGAAGAATGCAGGCAACAACACGCACGCTCTCGAGCACCTAGAGTTCGCTCGCGATGTAGCGGAACGTCACGGACTTCTTGCCGTCCTCGCGCGGACGTTGGGAAGTCTGGGAACGATTCACGTAAGCACCCGACATTCAAAGCTCGCACTAGACGAACTTCTTCCGGCCATTACGCTCTACGAAGACCTCGAGATCAGCGATTGGTATGTGGCCGAATGTCTGCTTGGCATGGGAACCGTCCTCACACATGCCGCAGATTACCTGCCTGCACTTTCATATCTCCAGCGCGCCTTCGATGTTTGGCAGCTCACTGGCGATCTCGCAGGACAAGGTCGTGCCATGAACGTGATGGGCGCTGTACACGACTATCTCCACGAGGACGATTCCGCTCTTTCTTGCTATGAGCGTTCATACGAGCTGTTTCGGTCTTCACCATGGCGCGATCCAAACGAGACGTTTCCGCTCTCGAACAAGGCTCAAATCCATATCCGTCGCGGTGAGTATCCAGAAGCTCGAACGCTGCTCGAAACAGCGCTCGAACATGCCACGTCCACGAAGAGTCCACGCGGCACATCGCTTGCGCTGACGGCTTTAGGCGGTCTGTTTGCCAATCGCAGTACACCGTTCTTCAACGACAAACATGCCGAAGAACTGTTGTTGCGTACGCTTGACGTTGACAAATCCGGCGGCTTCGAAAACGAAGAGGCACTCAAACATCTCTCGGAACTCTACGAGGAGCGTGGAGATCCGGTGCAGGCGCTTGCGTATCATAAGCGCTACACAGAGCTGGTTCTTCGCATGAAGGACGACAGTGCGCAACGTCGCGTATCAGAGATCGAAACACAGCGCGCCATCGAAGCAGCAAAACGGCAGACAGAGATTGAGCACCTTCGCAACGTCGATCTCAAGAATGCACTCGACGAATTACGATCCGCTCAAACGCAGCTCATTCACGCAGAGAAAATGGCATCGCTTGGTCAGCTCACTGCGGGCATCGCCCACGAAATCAATAACCCCATAAACTTCATCGCCAGTAGTATCGGTCCACTTCGGCGCGACCTTCGCGATTATGATGGATTGAAGGGGCAGGGCAGCGAGGCGAACGAGCTTCGCGACGAGATCATCATACTCTTGAATGGCATTGAAACCGGTGCGCAGCGCACAGCAGAGATTGTGAAAAGTCTTCGGTCGTTTACACGACTGGACGAGGGAGACGTTAAGAACGTAGACCTCCATGAAGGTCTTGAATCGACACTCATGCTCTTGGGTACGAGAATACGTGAGGGAGTAGCCATCGTTCGCAACTTTGGCACACTTCCCCGTGTGGAGTGCAATGCAGGACAGGTCAATCAAGTGTTCATGAACGTGATCGCCAATGCACTCGATGCACTCGAGGGGCGACCCGATAGACGCATCGAGATCACCACCACCCAGCCCGACCTCAAGCATGTTGTAGTCCGTATTGCCGACAATGGACCTGGGATCCCTGAAGATGTTCTCGACCACCTGTTTGAGCCCTTCTTTACCACGAAGGACGTGGGAAAGGGAACCGGACTGGGCCTTTCTATCAGTTATGGCATTATTGAGCAGCATCAAGGGACCATTTCCGTTGTAATCGACAACGGAACGGCGTTCATCATAACCCTTCCGCTCGTACATTCGCAGAGGGAATCAACGCAATCGGAAGCCGCATGAACACAGACAAGCCGCACATCTTGTACGTCGACGACGAAGAATTCAACCTTGCCGCCTTTAAGGCAACCTTCCGTCCGTACTACACCATTCACACTGCATTGAGTGCAGAAGAAGGTCGCGTCGCATTGAAGACGCATCCTATCAGCGTAATCATTACCGACCAACGCATGCCCGGAACAACGGGCGTGGAGTTTCTCGAGAGCATCATTGCTGAGCACCCAGATCCCATTCGTATGGTGCTGACGGGCTATGCAGATATCGAGGCCATCATTGCCTCGATCAACAAGGGTCAGGTGTATCGGTACATCACGAAGCCATGGGTTGAGAATGATCTAAAGATGACAATCGATAGTGCACTTGATGTGTCGCGCCTGAAGGCCGAAAACGTTGAACTGCTCGCACATCTTGCACGGTATAACAAAGAGTTGGAAGAGCGCGTTGAAGAGCGCACCGAACAACTGCGCTTTAAGTCCGAAGAGCTCGAAACATCGAATCGCAACATCACGCAGCAGAATCTTCTCATCAGACAGCTCGATAAAGAGAAGTCGCAGTTCATCGAACTTGCAGGTCGCGACCTCAAGCGACCCGTCGAAGCAATCCACGCAACGGCGCAGAAATGCAAAGACAAACTCGGCAAACTTTCTGCAGACGACCTCCGAGAGCATCTCGAAGGCATCGATACGAATGCACAGAAGTTGCGCGATATCGTCGAGAATCTATTGCTGATCAATGAGCTCGAGATGCGCGGTGTGCAGTTGTATCCAACCACACTGGATCCTGCGATGATTGCGCAAACCGTTGTGATGACGCATGCTCCACATGCTCGCACGAAGAGCATCGAGATTCGCTATGAGCGCGGACCCGGTGGCATGACGCATAACGACCCAACAGCACTCACGCAGATTGCCGATCATCTGATTTCCAATGCGGTCAAGTTTTCTCCGGCAAATTCCACGATCGAGGTGCGCACGGCGTGCATCGAGAAGGCCATTCACCTTACGGTAACTGATCAAGGTCCTGGCTTCACCGAGGATGATCGCACGCAACTCTTTCGGACGTTTTCGACGCTGAGCGCAAAGCCAACTGCATCGGAGCTCACAACCGGCTTGGGCTTGAGCATCGTCAAGAAATACGTCGACGCGCTTCATGGCACGATCACGCTCGACAGTCCAGTTGGCAAAGGTGCGTCGTGGACCGTAGTTCTGCCGGATCTCAAACGATGAATAGTTCTCTGGACATTGTCTTCCAGCGCGCCACGTTTACGCCGGCCGTACTGGCACGACTGCAACGTCACTACCCCACGCTTACGTGGATCGCACGGAACGAAAAGGCCACAACCTTTGATACAACTGCGCTCGACTTCGACCAATTCCAGCGCTTGAGTTCCGATCTCGCCTTCTTCGATCGGAATCCTTCGCTGCCACTCGAGAGTTTGTGTTCGCATCTGTCTACCTATCAGCCACGCAACACGTCTCAAGAGGAGATGGTGCAGTATGCGCAGCGCCTTGTGGATTTGGACGATGATGCGCGAGGAGCAGGTCTGTACATGTGGGGCGAGGCCGGCATTGGAAAGAGTCACATCTCCATTGGCATCAGCAAGCTCTTTATGAAGAAAGGCCTCGAGCCCATCTTCATGGTTGCAGACACGTATACATTCGACACACGCATCGATCTTTCTCACGGTCAAGTGTGGATCCTCGACGACATGAACAGTGGCTATGGCATCGCATCACGTTTATTCAAACAAGTGGTCTTGAATATCCACGATCGCGGTGGCCGACTTTTCGTCACCTCCAACAAACCCTACGATCAGCTCATGCGCGAGCTCTTTGTAGGCGATAGCGAAGCAAATCGCATACGCTACGAAGACCGCACGAAGGGGATGTTTAAGATCCTCGAAGTGACGGGCGAAAGCTTCCGACAAGACACAGCCTGGTACCGATAAGAACACTATGACCCTTTTCTCTGCATCCAACATCTCGAAGTCGTACTTCGAGAAGGTTCTCTTCACCTCCATATCCTTCGGTCTGCAAGACGGCGAACGCGTTGGTATCATCGGCAAGAACGGAGTGGGCAAGAGCACACTGCTTCGCATTGTGGCCGGCCTCGAAGAGCCCGACGACGGCATCGTTTCGTTTAACAACGAAGCACGCTTCGAGTACCTCGAGCAGCTCCCGATCTTCACGTCCACCGATGGCAGCGACCCTCGCGTCCTCGACACCGTCGTAGCCGCCTATCCGTCCGATCATGCCCACATGGAAATCTGGGAGATCGAAACACTTGCAAAGCAGTTTCTTGGCAAGCTTGGTGTGAACAGACTTGATGATCATGTAGAGTCGCTCTCAGGCGGCCTCCGCAAACGCGTTGCACTTGCACGTTCTATTGTGAGCGATCCAGACCTTCTTATTCTTGACGAGCCCACAAACCACTTGGACGCAGACTCCGTGCAGTGGCTACAAGACTACCTGATGAATTCATCGAAGGGTCTGCTCCTCGTCACGCACGATCGGTACTTCCTTGATGCCGTGTGCAATCGCATCATCGAGATCGATCAGGAGAAGCTCATCTCCTACGACGGCTCCTACGAATACTACCTCGAGAAAAAAGAAGCTCTCGTCGCAACGCAAGAGGCAACAGCCGATCACATGCGCAACAAGCTGCGCACGGAGTTGGCATGGTTACAGAAGGGCGCGAAAGCACGTCGTACCAAGCAACGCAGCCGCATCGATTGGATTGCCAAGATGCAGGCCGAACCAGAACGTCCAGACGAGAAGAATATCAAGATCGAACTTGGCGCGCGGTTCTTAGGCGGCAAAATCATCGATGCCGTAGACATCTCAAAGAGCATTGGCGGCACGCTCCTCTTCAAAGACTTCACCTACCGCGCTACTCCCAAAGACCGTATCGGCATAATTGGTCCGAACGGCGCCGGCAAGAGTACACTCTTGAATGTGTTGGCTGGAAGGGGCAAGGTGGATGGGGGCTATGTAGACATTGGTGACACCGTAAGCATTGGCTTCTTCGATCAAGAGATTCGCGATATGCGAGACGATGCAACAGTCATTGCTACGCTACGCGAAGTAGCGGAGTACATCGATGTTGGTGTAGGTCGTGATCGTTTTATCACTGCAAAGGAACTGTGCGAGCGATTCCTCTTTTCTTCCAAGCAACAGCATGCCTATGTGCATACGCTCAGCGGTGGAGAGAAACGCAGACTTGCGTTGCTTCGCATCCTCATGAAAAATCCGAACGTCATTATGTTGGACGAACCAACGAATGACTTCGACATCATGACCCTTTCCGCCCTTGAAGACTTCCTTCAACACTTCTATGGCGTGCTCCTCATTGTCTCCCACGATCGTTCGTTCCTTGATAAAACCGTCAACACTATCTACGCTTTCGAAGAAGGTGGCGTGATCAAGGAATATCCAGGCAACTACTCCGTGTACCTGGAGAAGAAGGAAGCGCGCGGCGCGCAAGCCAATGCGCAGCAGCGTGCAAATGTCGCCGGTGCAGGCTCGGCGACTTCATCTCCCGCACCATCAAAGCAAAAGCTCTCGTACAAAGAGCAAAAGGAATTGGACTCATGCGAGCGCCGCATTGCCGACCGCGAGGCACGTCGCTCCGATATCGAGCGCGCCCTTGGCAACACCGATGCCGATTACAAAACACTTCAATCACTTGCAGCAGAACTACAGGTAATCCTGGACGAGATCGAGAAGATCACCGTGCGTTGGCTCGAGCTGAGTGAGAAGATGAACTAACAAACAGCAGCCCGTACACCATAACTGGTACACGGGCTGCTTCTCATAACACACGTTGTCTCGAGGTATGGCTTATAGGCTGTAGATGCGGATGATGCCTGTCGAGTTTGTCGAATAGAAAGCTGCAAGGTGCGTGCCGTCAGGAGCGAAGGTAAACGCGCTGCCATAGGCGTTAAGTGCTGGTATGGGAAGGACCTTCACCGTACTTCCATCACTCACCTTGCGGATCATAGGCAAGGACGCATTCGATGTCCCATACGTGATCCCTACATACGTTGCGTTGTTGGGCGAGATCGCCGATGGCATGGCTGGATACGTAGTGGGATCATTTACGGTGATCGAGCTTACCATGTTGCCAGTGACGAGACTGTAGAACTCGAGCGGACCGCCCTTTTGATTCACACCAGGTTTGAGTGTTCCGACAATCGTTCCATCTGGTGATAGACTGCCTGACGTTTCGCGCGAATTTGTAAATGGAATCTCGAGCACTTTGCTATCCGTTGCTACATCCCACACAATGAATGCTGCCGACGGCGAGTATCGCGCAATCACAAACCGCGCCCCGCCACCTTGCAGACCTAGCATGTTGTAAGCGCCCGCGGGCAAGCCGAACGATTGTACGATCTGCCCCGTGGTCACATCGAATTTTGAAGCAGTTCCGGAACTGTCCATCGTAATCACATACTTTCCATCCGATGTTAGATAACCGCTGCCGGGATCTGTGATCTTACAAAGCAACGCTCCGCTCACTGTTTGAAATACTTGAGTTTTGCTATACGGTCCACCAATCATCATTACTGTTTCATCTGCACTGAACATGAGGCGCGAGCCGCTATAGGTGTTTGGTGTGCCGTTCGCTACGTCGATCGTTCGTAGCAATGCACCTGTGCTGGCGTTGAAGAATTTCACTACCGACATATCGAGTATTGCAATCGTCGCCCCATTGTCTACATAGGCCATCGCCGTTGTTGATACGCTGCCAACCGGAATGTCGAGATACGTTGTCTGCACGCCGCTGCATGCTTGCAAGGTTCCCATGTTGAAGGCGTCGCCAACAGCAATGGCTGCTACAGGAATGTCGAGCGATGACTGCGCGTCTACCGAGAACGCCGTAACAGTAAGGATCTCGCCACCCGGCACATTCACACGGAACGTACCATTCGATGTGGATGCCATCTGTGCACCACGCGTCGACATAACCTGCACAAAACCACCAATGGGTTTGTCGCTGCAATCAACCAGCGTTCCTTCGAGCATCGTCGGACATGGACTTACCATCACATCAACCGTCTGCGTTGCATTCTCTGCAATGCCCGATACAGCAATCGCCGATGCGCTCAAACCGTTGTTCCGCGTTGGATCTACTTCAATCGTAAACGCGAAGTCTGCCGGAACACGTCGCTTGAAATATCCATTCTCATCCGTCATCGCACTTACCTGACCGATCGTCACCAACACGTGTGGCACCGGACGATTAGCAGCGCAGCGCACCGTTCCCTCTACATATGCACGTTTCGCACTCGGAACGTCAAGGTTCCAATCCGTGAAGTGCGACACACTACCAACGTACATACCACCCATAAGTGTTGCCTGCCCTTCCTCCTTCCACATCCCTATTGATTCATCGAAATACCAAAGCGGAATGCTGGAAGGTTGCGAGGCGGCAAGGCTTGTTGGAACGGAATAGCGAAGTGTGGCCGTCGAACCGGCCTTCAATTGCAACTGCTCTCCTGATGCGCCAAAGAGTTGAACGCGCACAACACCATAGCTTACGAGATCGGTGATCGTGTTATCTGTCCGCCGCGCCGCAGCATCACCCGCAAAAAACTGCTGGAAGGATGTGCGATTGTCTGGCGTGAGGTATGCAAGTGCTACTGATACGGTACCTGTATAGGCAGAGCCAGACAGGGTGGCAACGGCGTTCGCAGGAAACACCACAGACGACGCCGTCGCTGTCGCTGTACCACCAACAGAGGCAGAGAATGATGTGGTGATCGTTGCCTTCTGCATCGTGAGCTGTACCATCGTTACGCCATTTTGCTTCGGCCATTCTGCATGCGCTGCACTGAAGTAGCCACTCTTGCGAGCAATCACACAGGCGCGATCTATAGGAACAGAAATATTCTTGAATTGGAAGACACCTTGTGCGTTCGTAGTAGCAGCAGATCCATGAGCGGAGACGGATACGCCGGCCATAGGGAGACCAGTCTCATCAACAACCAACCCACCCACCGTCGTCGTCACCACCGCCGTAGCGGGTGGGTCGTTTGGATCGGTGGGGCTCTTAATGCACGACGTGACAATGAGCAACGCCGCAAGGAAAAGCGCGTGGATTGCGACGGAGAAATGCTTGACGTACATGGGATGTCCTTAGAATTGAGCGCATTGCATCTGCAAGTAGCGCGTGCGAGCAGAATGGTTACATAGACAGACCCGTAGGGAGCCAGGTTAAACAGGTACGTGATTTCTTCACAATTCAGTTGTTTTTTGGTTGTGGTTGTACGATATTCGTATCGATGAACATGTCGTACAACGATTGAGGGTCGATATGCAAAGCCAAGCGCTGACGATATCTCCCAAGTATCAAGTGGTGATACCACAGGAAATCCGCGAGAAGTTTGGCCTCCTACCCGGACAACTTGTTCGCTGGATGATCCACGATGGGATGCTGGTGTTAATTCCAGTACTTTCGATTGATGATCTGCGCGGGTACCTGAAAGACCACGATATTCGCCTCATTCGTGACAAGGAGAGTTTCGAACCATGAAAAGCGAACCCGTTGTACTCGATTCCTCGGCGTGGATTGAATACGTCTTGAATGGACCCAATGCAGATGAATATGCTCGTGTGTTGAAGAGTAAAACAACACGTGTCATCGTTCCATCTGTCTGCGTCTTTGAGGTGTATCGATCCGTCGACCGCATTGTATCCATGCGCGAAGCACTGGCTGTGACAATGAGCATGCAGGCGTGTGAAGTAGATGAGTTGTCGTCAGACCGCGCTCGACAAGCAGCTACGATCTCTCGCGCACATTCACTCTCGATTGCTGATGCCATCATCTATGCAACGGCACAAGCATACGGCGCCACGCTCTACACGCAAGACCCTGACTTCATGAAACTAGATGGCGTGAAGTACTTCAAGCACAAACGCTAACACGAATATTCCTCTCACAAATAACTGAGAACAACATGGCAACGCAAGACCTAGACATGATTCGGAAGTCCTACTCGGCACTTCCAGCAAAGATTTCTGCAGCCCGTACAATGCTGGGCAAACCGCTTACACTTACAGAAAAAATTCTCTACTCGCACATGGTGGAGTTGCCTGCTACCGGCTATGCGCGTGGCAAGGCCTATGTAGACTTCCATCCGGACAGAGTTGCAATGCAAGACGCAACGGCACAGATGGCACTTCTGCAATTCATGAGCGCCGGCATCCCGAAGGTTGCTGTGCCGAGCACCGTGCACTGCGATCACTTGATCCGCGCAGAACACGGAGCAACATCAGACCTTGAGAAGTCGCTCGTCGAAAACAAAGAAGTCTTCGACTTTCTTGCTTCGGTGTCAAACAAGTACGGCATTGGATTTTGGAAGCCAGGCGCTGGCATCATCCACCAAGTAGTGCTTGAGAACTATGCCTTCCCAGGTGGGATGATGATTGGCACAGACTCGCATACACCGAATGCTGGTGGACTCGGAATGGTTGCCATTGGTGTTGGTGGCGCAGATGCTGTAGACGTAATGGCGGGCATGCCGTGGGAATTGCAAATGCCAAAGGTCATCGGCGTCAAACTCACCGGTAAAATGTCGGGTTGGACCTCACCAAAAGATGTCATCCTCAAGCTTGCAGGGATCTTGACGGTGAAGGGCGGCACGGGCGCCATCGTGGAGTACTTCGGTGAAGGTACAAGCACGTTCAGCGCAACGGGCAAGGCAACCATCTGCAACATGGGCGCAGAGATTGGCGCAACAACCTCGGTCTTCCCGTACGACGATGGCATGGATCGCTACTTGCGCGCAACGGATCGCAACGACGTTGCAGATCTTGCGGCAATCGTGCGCGAACATCTCATTGCTGATGCAGACGTGGTTGCATCACCAGAGAGCTACTACGATCAAGTGATTCACATCGATCTCAACACACTCGAGCCACACATCAACGGTCCGTTCACGCCCGACCGTGCAATGGAACTCTCTGAATTTGTCAAGGCAGTCAAGACGAACAATTGGCCAGAAGAACTTCGTGTTGCGCTCATCGGCTCGTGCACGAACTCGTCGTACGAAGACATGTCGCGCGTTGCAGAGATTGCTGCATTCGCGTCGGCGCACGGCCTCAGGGCCAAGAGCGAGTTCACGATTACACCAGGTTCGGAGCAAGTGCGGGCAACAATTGAGCGGGACGGATTCTTGCAGAAGATGGAAGCTATTGGAGGGACCGTGTTGGCGAATGCGTGCGGACCTTGTATAGGTCAGTGGAAACGTCACGACGTACAAGCCGGCGACAGAAACTCCATCATCACGTCCTTCAATCGCAACTTCACCGGTCGCAACGACGGCATCAAAGAAACACATGCCTTCGTTGCTTCTCCAGAAACCGTCGCCGCATTTGCGTTGGCTGGCAACCTTACGGTGAACTTCATCACGGAGCCAATCGACGGTGTGATGCTCCAAGCGCCCGTCGGACACGAACTGCCAAACGGCGGCTTCGTACCAGACCCTGATGGATTCATTGTGCCAGCGGTTGACGGCTCGGCGGTAAGTGTTCTGATTGCCAATGAAAGCAATCGTCTGCAGGCGCTTGCGCCGTTCACTGCACCTACTGCATCCGACTACGCAGACATGCCATTGCTGCTCAAGGCAAAGGGCAAGTGCACAACCGATCACATCTCGATGGCAGGTCCGTGGCTCCGTTTTAGAGGTCACCTCGACAACATCTCGAACAACATGTTCATCGGCGCCATCAACTACGTGAACGACACAGCGAATGCCGTCAAGAATGTCTTCACCGGCGAGTATGCAGAAGTGCCAGCAACGGCGCGCGACTACAAGGCCCGCGGCATCTCGTGGGTAGTGGTGGGAGACGAGAACTATGGCGAAGGCAGCTCGCGTGAGCATGCAGCTATGGAGCCACGCTTCCTTGGTGGCAAGGCAATCATTACAAAAAGCTTTGCACGTAT
Source organism: Kapaibacterium sp. (SeqCode) (assembly GCA_038202665.1). Classification (GTDB taxonomy): domain Bacteria; phylum Bacteroidota; class Ignavibacteria; order Kapaibacteriales; family Kapaibacteriaceae; genus Kapaibacterium. The sequence goes on from JBBRES010000001.1 coordinate 82,612, forward strand.
TCACGAGACAAACCTCAAGAAGCAAGGCATGTTGCCTCTCACATTCGGCAACACGGCAGACTACGACGCTCTTCGTGAAGGAGACCTCATTTCCATCGACATCTCAACACTCGTAGTTGGCAGCAATATCACAGCCACAGCAAAGCACGTAGATGGCACATCCACAACCATCGAGCTCAAGCACACCATGAATGCACAGCAACTCGGTTGGTTCTGGGCTGGTTCTGCACTCAACCTGATCGCTGCACGCAAGCACTAGACGCAGGCGCCTCACTCTTCACTTCTCACTTCTCACTTGACTTCTCACTTCTCACTTCTCACTTGACTTCTCAGCGGAATTTTAAGCAATCGCCAGAAGTGTAAATTGCGCTAATGTACATATGTGTTAGAGTGAAAACTGAGGGCGATCCATGTGAGTACTGTTCATACCGAAGCTAGTCAGTTCTTCAGCCGACCTATTCTCAACTCGCCATACAAGCGACCAGAGTTGCACTGGGAGTTGGATACGTCTGGGCAGCCAACACAAAGGATACTGGAGCACCGCCGACCTGCCGACTTCATTACCCCGATTCCAAAACCAAAGAAGCGCAGAACTGCCGACCAAGAAGAGCTCTTGTTTGAAGCAGGCGATGGCATCTCTACAAAGGGGCAGCAATACGACACTCGTACCATCATCAATGAGGTGCGCGGCCTTGTAGAAGAGTGGCGATCCATTCCTCAATCGGCACTATGGCAGGTGACGCCTGAAACTGCGCGGCTGTTGCAACATTGGCGACACTATGAATTCGGTGGCGTGCGTCCGTTCTTTTGTCAGATCGAAGCGGTAGAGACAGCCATCTGGCTTACAGAAGTAGCTCCGCACACAAAGCCGGGCAAGCGGATCCTTGAATACCTCGCCTCTGCTAACAGAGATGCAAATCCTGAGCTTATGCGCATGGCTCTCAAGCTCGCAACAGGCGCAGGTAAAACAACGGTAATGGCAATGATCATCGCATGGCAAACTGTGAACGCCGTTCGCCGGCCGGCGAGTAAGACATTTACAAGGGGCTTCTTGGTTTGTGCTCCGGGACTTACCATCAAAGACCGACTGCAGGTACTCCAGCCGAATGACCCGAACAGTTACTATAAGGAAAGAGAACTTGTCCCTAACGACATGCTCGAAGATGTGAACAAGGCCAAGATCGTTATCACGAACTACCATGCCTTTAAGCTGCGAGAACGAATCGAATTGTCGAAAGGTGGACGTCAGCTTTTACAGGGTCGAACGGGTGATGCCCCTTTGACACTTGAAACAGAAGGTCAGATGGTGCAACGTGTAATGCCTGGACTTATGGGCCTGAAGAACATCATGGTTCTGAATGATGAGGCGCACCATTGTTATCGTGAGAAGCAGAACCCGGATGAAGACAATTCCGATCTCAAAGGTGATGACCGAAAGGAAGCCGAGAAAAATAGCGAGGCAGCTCGACTATGGATCTCGGGAATTGAGGCCGTGAATCGGAAGTTGGGTGTTAGGCGAGTGATGGACCTTTCTGCAACGCCGTTCTTTCTCAGTGGCTCTGGATATGTGGAAGGAACGTTGTTTCCGTGGACGATGAGCGACTTCTCACTGATGGATGCCATCGAGTGTGGGATTGTGAAACTGCCTCGTGTGCCGATAGCGGAGAACATACCTGGCGATGAAATGCCAATGTATCGGGATCTCTGGGTTAACATCAAGGCAGATATGCCAAAGGCAGGACGTAGAAGCGGAGTTGAACTCGATCCACTTAAACTTCCAACCAGACTTCACACGGCACTTGAAGCTCTCTACGGTCACTATACAAAGACGTATGAATCATGGAAGGCGGAAGGGGTAACCGTTCCACCGTGTTTCATTGTTGTGTGTCAAAACACTGCGATCTCCAAGCTTGTATACGACTTCGTTTCCGGTTTTCATCGGACCCACGAAGACGGCACACAGAAATTTGAGAATGGCAGGTTGGCGTTGTTCAGAAACTTCGATGACTCAGGACATGCGTTGTCCAGGCCAAACACTTTACTCATAGATAGTGAGCAACTTGAAGCTGGCGATGCATTGGATAGCACGTTTCGCGAGATGGCTATAGACGAGATCGAGAGATTCCGTCGAGAGATCGTAGAGCGTTCAGGAGATGCTCGTGCCGGCGACAACATCACGGACCAAGAACTTCTGAGAGAAGTGATGAATACGGTGGGGAAACCAGGTCAGCTTGGCGCCTCCATACGATGTGTTGTCTCTGTGTCCATGCTTACTGAAGGTTGGGATGCAAACACTGTAACACACGTGTTGGGCGTGCGTGCGTTTGGGACGCAGCTCCTATGTGAACAGGTTATCGGCAGAGCGCTTCGCCGTCAGTCGTATGATCTCAACGAAGAAGGATTGTTTGATGTGGAGTATGCAGATGTCTTTGGTATTCCTTTCGACTTCAATGCACAGGCGGTAGAAGCCAAGGTGCAGAAGCCCCGTCAAACAATACAAGTAAAGGCGGTACAACCAGAGCGCGACCATCTGGAGATTCGGTTCCCTCGCGTAGAAGGATACCGTGTAGATCTTCCTGAAGAACGACTGGAAGCAACGTTTGGTGCGGATTCGATCCTTGTGCTTTCTCCCGATTTAGTTGGTCCGTCAAAGACGCGGAACGAGGGAATCATCGGCGAAGGGGTGAACTTAGACTTGGAGCATTTGGACGCCATGCGCCCGGCAACCATACTCTACAACCTAACGCATCGGCTGTTGTACAACATGTGGCGAGACCCGGGTGAAGAGCCCAAGCTTCATCTCTTCGGTCAGCTCAAGCAGATCACGAAGCACTGGCTCGATACATGTCTCCAATGTAAAGGGGGCACGTATCCGGCGCAACTCATGTATTTAGAGTTGGCAGACATGGCCTGCAGTAGGATTACGGCGGGTATCACGCAGCACTTCCTTGGTGATCGGCCCGTAAAGGCATTGCTAGATCCATACAATCCTTCAGGGTCTACGAGCTACGTGCGCTTCAATACCTCGCAGATGCTGCGCTGGGAAACCAACCCTGAACGATGTCACGTCAATTGGATTATCCTCGACAGTGATTGGGAAGGGGAGCTGTGCAGAGTTGTTGAGTCGCATCTTCGTGTTCGCGCCTACGTCAAGAACCGCAATCTTGGATTTGAAGTCCCGTATAGATTTGGCTCGGAGATGCGCAAGTATCTTCCTGACTTCATCGTCCTCATTGATGATGGTCACGGTCCGCATGACTTGCTGCACCTTGTAATAGAGGTCAAGGGATATCGGAAAGAAGACGCCAAGGAGAAGAAGCTCACGATGGACACCTATTGGATCCCAGGTGTGAACAATCTTGGGTCGTATGGACGTTGGGCCTTTGCCGAATTCACAGACGTCTATGAAATTGAGGCCAGTTTTGACCAACTCATTGCGGGGCGCGTATCATGAAACAAGAGCAAATCCATGAACTCACAACGCTTTTTGAAGGTCATGCGCAGCAGACCGAAGGTGGCATAGAATACTGGCTAGCAAGGGATATTCAGGTGCTGCTTGGATATTCCGAATGGAGGAATTTTTCTGCCGTGCTTGCTAAGGCAAAGACAGCCTGCGATGCGTCCAATCATTCGTCAGCTGATCATTTTGTTGACGTCAACAAAACGATACAAATGCCTAAAAACGCCGAAAAATCGGTCGATGACGTCATGTTGACAAGATTCGCTTGCTATTTAGTCGCGCAGAATGGCGATCCGCACAAGCCCGAGATCGCCTTTGCACAATCCTACTTCGCAATTCAAACACGTCGCGCTGAGTTAATCGAGCAACGTCTCTTGGAAACAGAACGTGTCTCAGCTCGCAAAAAGCTCACCGAAACAGAGAAGGAATTGTCTCAGATCATCTTCGAGCAAACTGGCGGATCACAAGACTTTGCAAAGATCCGTAGTAAGGGCGATCTCGCGTTATTCGGCAAGAGCACACAGTCCATGAAATCACATTGGAATGTACTGGACAATCGGCCACTTGCAGATTTTGCACCAACGATCATCCTCAAGGCAAAAGACTTTGCAAGTGAGATCACAATTCACAACGCACGTGAGAATCAGATGTCCACGAAGGCCCGGATATCTAATGAACATGTCGCCAACAACACGGCCGTCAGAAATGTGCTGCTTGAACGAGGCATCCGCCCCGAATCTCTCCCAGCAGCGGAAGATGTCAAGAGAGTAGAACGTAGGCTTACATCGGAAGGCAAGCGCTCGTTTGAACAGCCCGAAGGATTGGAGAACGAAACACATGGCTAAGAAATCACCAAAGGTCGTCGAAACACTACGTCACGACGAAAGCAAACGCAAAAACATCCCCACGGCTGAATATCAGTCGATGGTGCAAAGCGGCGAAAAAGACGTGCAACAGATCCGTTATCCGCGCAATACCGACCTCGATCCCCAACTCGTCTGGCGCGGCAAGGACAACCAGGATTGGAGCGATCTTGTTGTGAATGTTCCGCCTCTGTACATTCAGGAGAAGGTGCACCCCAAGGTGCTTATCGATGATCTTCTGCTACAGACAAAGCAGAAAAAATCCGGCGAGTCAGGTTTTCAAGTAGACCTCTTTGGAGACTTCAATGGCGTTCCCGAAGGGGCCGACAAGACCGACTTCTACCAGCACGACCAGAACTGGAGCAACCGCATGATCCTCGGCGACTCCCTGCAGGTCATGGCCAGCCTAGCTGAGCGCAAAAGCCTGCGCGGCAAGGTGCAGTGCATCTACTTCGACCCGCCCTACGGCATCAAGTTCAATAGCAACTTCCAGTGGTCCACCACCAGCCGCGACGTGAAGGACGGCCACGCCGGCCACATCACCCGCGAGCCCGAGCAGGTCAAAGCCTTCCGCGACACCTGGCGCGACGGCATCCACAGCTACCTCACCTATCTGCGCGACCGCCTCACCGTCGCCCGCGATCTGCTCACCGATTCCGGTTCCATTTTCGTGCAAATCGGCGATGAAAATGTCCATCGCGTCCGCGCGGTAATGGATGAGGTGTTTGGGGATGAAAACTTTGTCTCACAAATTGTCTTCGAGAAAACGAGCAGCACTTCGACAGAGGAAATGGCTTCGATCCCCGCCGGTGTCGCAAAACCGGTTACGATACGAA
>JBBRES010000002.1:0-43327 GCA_038202665.1 Kapaibacterium sp. (SeqCode)
GTTCGGCCACGTAGCGTTCGATAGATCCGAAGACCTCGTCGAAGGCATCAAAGTAATCCATGTTCTGACCTTTCTGTAGAGACATGCCAACGTGTCATATCAATAAAACACTTTGGGATGCTGTATTGTTACATCCAGTGCCGTGCCAATTTTCCACATCGCCACGCCACGCCACCTTTCCGCCCTTTTTCGTAGATTTGCTTCCCTTTCCCGATTGGCTCGAACGCTTGTTCAACTAATGTAGATCGGTGGAGTGATGTCACGAGCCAACCATCACGTCTGCCTACAGGAGATAGTATGTCGGAAACAACCCCTTCTTCGCAAGAAGACCTCACCATGGAAGTAGTGGCAGCAGCCGCTGCAACGCCAGACGTTGCAGAAGAAAAGGCGTCACCCAAGCGCACAGCCATGGCTGCGATCCTTGCCGGAGAGCTCGATAACGTTTCAATGAATGCATCGGATTTCGAAGCACTCTACGAGCGTACGTTGTCGAAAGTCAAAGAAGATGAAATGGTCCACGGTCGCGTGGTCTCTGTTACGCGTGACGAGATCCTTGTGGATATCGGATTCAAGTCGCTGGGCGTTGTCCCACGCACAGAGTTCGTTGGCGCAGAGCTTCTCACGCCAGGCGATCAGGTAGACGTGTTCGTAGAAAAGATCGAAGACGCCGAAGGTCGCCTGATCTTGAGCCGTCGCCGTGCAGACTTCATGAAGACATGGGAAGACATCCTCAAGCTGCACGACACGCAGCAAGTGGTACCGGTACGCATCCTTCGTCGCATTAAGGGCGGCATGGTGGTGGACCTTCTTGGTATCGAGGCCTTCCTTCCAGGTTCACAAATCGATGTGCGCCCCGTGCGTGACTTCGATGCATGGGTCACACGTACAATTGATGTACGCGTGGTAAAGGTGAACCATCCGAGCGAAAATGTTGTGGTGAGCCACAAGGTGCTGCTCGAAGAGCAACTCAGCGAGCAACGCGGTAAGATTCTTGGCACCCTTGAGAAGGGTCTCGTACTTGAAGGTACGGTAAAGGCAATCTCGGACTTTGGTGTGTTCGTAGATCTTGGTGGCGTAGACGGCTTGGTGCACATCACAGACCTCTCATGGGGCCGCGTGACGCATCCAAGCGAGATCGTCCAACTCGATCAAACAGTCAAGGTTGTAGTGCTCGACTTCGATGAGAACAAGAAGCGCATCAGCCTTGGTATGAAGCAACTCACATCGCACCCATGGGATCAGATTGGCGAGAAGTACGAGCCAGGCACCCGCGTGAAGGGTAAAGTGGTTTCGCTTACCGATTACGGTGCCTTCATCGAAATCGAAAAGGGCGTCGAAGGTCTCATCCACATCAGCGAAATGTCGTGGACGCAACACGTCAAGCACCCATCACAAGTGGTGTCGCTTGGTCAGCAGATCGAAGCCATTGTGTTGAACATCGACAAGAACGATCGCAAGCTCGCTCTTGGCATGAAGCAACTGGATCCAGATCCATGGTCAGACCTGATGATGAAGTATCCAATGAGCTCCGTTCACAAGGGTACCGTTCGCAACCTCACAAACTTTGGCGTCTTCGTAGAACTCGAGCCAGGTGTTGATGGCCTTGTGCACATCAGCGATCTCTCGTGGACGAAGAAGATCCGCCACCCAGGTGAGTTCGTCAAGAAGGGCGACGTCTTGGATGTGATCGTACTCTCGATCGATTCCGAGCACCGCCGCATCTCGCTTGGTCACAAGCAGATCAGCGAAAATCCATGGGATATCTTCGAGAATCAATTCTCAATCGGTAAGGAAACAGAAGGCAAGATCGTTCGCATCATCGACAAGGGTGTGATCGTAGAATTGCCGGAAGGCGTCGACGGATTCGTTCCGGTGTCGCAACTTTCCTTTGCTCCCGTTCGCGTGATTGCCGACTACTTTGTACCAGATCAAGTTCTCCCACTCAAGGTGGTTGAATTCGATAAGGAACAAAAGAAGATCGTTCTTTCTGCTGTGGAATTCCTTCGCGGGAAAGACACAGAAGTGATCGCTACCTACAACACGAACCACCCGGTTCCGAATGCAGATAAGTACAACGAAGACGGTTCTGCATCCGCAACCACGTCGATCGAAGACCTCGAAGAATCCGAACCGGTTTCAGGCGAGTAATGGTCGACCGATGATCTACGACGGGGACGCATCACATGATGCGTCCCCTTTTTTTTACCGAGACCACAACTATGGAACTCCAAGCGCTGCTCGATGAATTGTTTGCCATGACGTTCGTGGGCATCAAGCCCGGACTCGAACGCATCGAGGTATTGTGTGCATCGGTGGGCGATCCGCAAGACACGTATCCCGTGATCCATGTTGCGGGCACCAATGGAAAGGGCAGTCTTTGTGCGATGATCGCCGCAGTTCTCCAAGGCGCTGGACTGAAGGTTGGCCTGTACACATCTCCACATATTGAATGCTTCAATGAACGCATTCGGGTGAACGGTGTGCAGATCGCCGACGTAGATGTGGCTCGCCTCGCACGTCCGCTGATGGACGCGGCCACAGCCATCCAAGGCACCTTCTTTGAAGTAACCACAGCCATGGCATTTCAGTACTTCGCGGAGCAGCGTGTAGATGTAGCAGTGATCGAGACGGGACTCGGCGGCCGACTCGATGCAACAAACATTGTCTCGCCAATGTTGACGGCGATTACCTCTATCGACTTCGACCACATGGAATACTTGGGGTCGACCCTCGAGAGTATTGCCAGCGAGAAAGCCGGCATCATCAAATCTGGTACACCCTGCGTGATTGCCGAACCACGTCGTGAACTACGCGCCGTCTTCGAAGCACGCTCCCTGCAGGTTGGAGCGCCCTTTGTGTTTGTAGACGATGAAGTGCACGTAGACGTAGACACGATGCATCCAGACCTTTCTATGACGGTAAGCGTGATTACCCGTGACGATCGGTTCTACGTCACCACAGACCTTTGTGGCGCACACCAAGCACGCACGGTTGCGACGGTCATCGCGTGCTGGCCGTATCTCGAGCAGCTGCTTCCTCGCATTCCCGATGATGTGCTTGCGGATGAGCAACGACGTGCATGGTATTTGCCCCTTGCCGCCGTTCAGCAGATGACTGGACTTCGAGGACGGATACAACTGTTGCAAACCGACCCGCCCGTTATTCTTGACGTAGCACATAATCCGGCGAGCATGGCCGCCTTGGTGCAAACCCTTCGCGCATGCGGGTATCAAGAGCATTCGTTGAACGTGGTCTTTGGTGTGATGGGTGATAAGGATGCATCGGTGATGATCGACATTCTCTTCCCAATGGTGCGGCAGCTGTATGTGTGTGCCCCGGTGTATAAGCGTTCCATGCCTACAGAGGGCGTAGCACAGATTGCAGCAGAGTGCAACATCCCAGCCATCACCACGCACGAAAGCGTTGCAGCGGCAGTGCAAGCAGCGGTCGCCACACACTCCCCTGTTCTCATCTGCGGCTCGTTCTATGTAGCCGAAGAGGCATTGTCGTATTTTCGTAGATGATTAAACGCGCCCTCCTCTCCGTCTCCGATAAAACCGGCATTGTTGAATTCGCACGTTCGTTGCATGAACTCGGTATCGAGATCATCTCTACGGGCGGCACCGCATCGACGATTGCTGCTGCCGGAATTCCCGTTCTCAAAGTTTCCGACATCACGGGTTTCCCGGAGATCATGGACGGTCGCGTGAAAACACTTCACCCGAAAATCCATGGTGCCCTTCTTGCCGTCACAGATAACGCCGAACATGTTCAGGCAATGGGCGATCACGATATCACCAAGATTGATCTTGTTGCCATCAATCTGTATCCGTTCGAGAGCACTGTTGCACGCAGAGGCGCAAGGCACGACGAGATTATCGAGAACATCGATATTGGTGGACCGGCCATGGTTCGTGCGTCCGCGAAGAACTACAAGTTCACCACCATCATCGTCAACCCATCACACTACACATCCATCATCGAGTTATTGAAGCAAGGTGGCAAGGTGGATGATGCGATGCGCGAGCAGTTGGCCATGGAGGCGTATTCGCATACAGCACGATACGATGCACTCATCTCGCAGTATTTCGCTGCTCGCAATGGCGTCACGTTTCCACACGAAACAGCACTCCCGCTTATCACCGATCAGTCGCTGCGTTACGGAGAGAACCCTCATCAGAAGGCCGTGTTGTACGGTTCGTTCTCAACCATCTTTACGCAGTTGCACGGCAAGGAATTGTCGTATAACAACATCATGGACATCGATGCGGCAACGCGCATTGTGTTGGAGTTCGACGAGCCTACGTGCGTGATCGTGAAGCACAACAATCCATGTGGTGTTGGTTCTGGCACCAGCCTTGTCGATGCCTATCGCAAGGCATTCGCGACAGATTCGGTGAGTCCGTTTGGCGGCATCATTGCCATGAACCGCCCTATTGATGCGGACATGGCGCAGGAGATCCATTCGTTGTTTGCAGAGGTGCTGATTGCACCATCGTACTCCGAAGAGGCCCTAGCCGTATTGCAAAAGAAGAAAGACCGCAGGTTGATGACCGTAGACTATGATCGTCTTGCCTCGCTACAAGGCGTAGACATCCGCGCAGTTGCCGGCGGATTCTTGTTGCAAACAGCAGACGACCAGCTCCTCGATGAGCAAGCGTTGCGCGTTGTTACAGAACGTCAGCCTTCACCGGAAGAACAGGCCGCTATGATGTATGCGTGGCGCATTGCAAAGCACGTGAAGAGCAACGCCATTGTGTATGCTTCTGCAGATCGGTCGTTAGCTATTGGGGCGGGACAGATGAGTCGCATCGACTCTGCTCGCATCGCCGTGCGTAAGGCCGCAGATGCCGGCATCGATCTCACCGGCTGCGCTGTCGCATCGGATGCCTTCTTCCCGTTTGCCGACGGACTGCTTCAAGCCGCCGAAGCTGGCGCTGTGTGCGTGATCCAGCCCGGCGGAAGTGTACGTGACGAAGAAGTGATAGCCGCAGCGAACGAACAGGGCCTTACGATGATGTTCACTGGTATGCGACATTTCCGACATTGATCCTGCTTGCTTTGTGCAGCACACCAAGGTTGTGTTGTACTTTTCCAAACACGGTGTGAACAGGAAACAACTCATCCTTCCCCATCACACCAGCCGGCAAACCGGTCATAAGGAATACTGCTTCTTCTAGACACTTCACGGGATAGATGAAGAACTCTTTCTTCTTCACGGCTTGAATGATCTCGGGTCGAAGCATCAGATCTTTCACGTTTTGATGCGGGATCACAATGCCCTGCGTCCCTGTAAGCCCTCGGTCCTTACATACTTCAAAGAATCCCGTGATTTTGTAGTTCACGCCCCCGATCGGTTGAATATCGCCCTTCTGGTTGATCGATCCGGTAATGGCCATGTCTTGACGAACGGGAACGTTGGAGATGGCGCTCAACAGGGCAATGGTCTCTGCAGCCGAGGCGCTATCGCCGTCGATCTCTCCATACGATTGCTCGAATGCAATGCTAGCACTAAAGCTGATGGGCTGTGCGCGCGAGAAGATTGCTCGTACAAGTCCGCTCAAGATCAAGACGCCTTTGTTGTGGATACTACCACTGAGATCTACTTCGCGTTCAATGTTGATGATGCCAGCATTGCCAGCACTCACGGTGGCCGTGATGCGAGCCGGCTTGCCATACGATTCGATACCAGTGGAGTACACAGTAAGACCGTTAATCTGTCCAACGCGTGCTCCCTTCGTGTCTATCAACAACACGCCCGTTCGAATCTGCTCACGATACTGCTCATCGCTTTGATTGTGTCTCCACCGTCGTTGTTCTTCTGCGTGATGCACATGTGTGCGTGTGACGAGCGTCGCGCCAGCCTGCTGTGCATAGAACGATGCCTCGCGGAGCAGATCGGCGACGTAACTGAATTGCAGCGTGATTTTTTCTTGCGACTCCGTCATGGCTACAGCGTACTCCGTGAGTGCCGACGCGCCCGTACGATCGCAGTGCAAGAGTGATTCTTCGTTGGCAATCAGCGCAAAGAACCGTGAGTATTGCTTGATCATGTCGGCCGTACGCTTGGCCTCGTGCCAGAACTCCGCGTGCACCTTGAACATCTTTGGGAATTCGTCGTCTTGCGACCACAGATAGTTGTAGATCGAAACATCGCCCAGCAAGATGACCTTGACGTTCACCTTGATGTATTCTGGTTTGAGTGCCGTCAGTTGGAATTGTATCTCGGGATTGTGAATCTCCAGTCGACCATGCAACATCACTTTCTTGAGTGCCTGCCATGCCGCGGCATCACCAAGCAAGTCCAACGCATTCATGATCAAGAATCCGCCATCGGCTCGGAGAACCGCCCCGGCCTTGATCTGCGAGAAGTCGCTGACGTAGAATCCGCGCGCATCATAGCGCTTCTCGATCGTTCCAAACAAGTTCTGATAGGTAGGCGACGTCTCGACAATCACCGGGGCCTTCTTTGTATCGGCATTGTCGAGAATGAGGTTTACTCCGTACCGACCGAATGCCACCTTGATGGCCTCTTCGGCAGCATCGTCTGCCATGCCCGACGCGCGAGCTGCAAAGAGCTTAACGTAATCGTCCAAGTGAGAAAGAATGTCGCGTTGTACCTCAACAAGAAACGCGGTGACGCGAGAGCGTTTGAAGTGTTCGGAGATGTCGTCGAACACTCCCTTCATGAGGAGACCAACGGCGGCCTGATCGTGCTGCGAAAGTTCTCTGCGGAACTCAACCATCAAACGCATGGAGCGTCGTCCGATTTCCGACAGTTCTTCGCGCAGTTGTGCATACTGCTCGCCGATAACCTTTACTTGCTCCATCGTCATCGTACCAGCTTTGACGAGCTCATCTAGCTCTTCTATTTGATACGGCTTCCCGTCCGCCACCGCAAAGATCTCTGTGTGCACGGCTCCATCATCTTCTTGCACTTGCCCAACCGTAAATCCTGCGGGCTTGATTTTGGTGTCGAACTCTTTCAAGAAACCCTTCTCATGCTCTTGGAACCGAGCGATGATCGACTTCCTACTTGCTTGAAACTGATCTTCTTCAAACAGTTGCGGAATCCGTCGTTTGAGCAGCGCAATGGCCTCGTCCATCATGCGCGCAAAGACACGTCCTTCAGACGGCTTGAAGCGCAGCAGGACTGGATTTTCTGACTGCTTGAAGTTGTGCACGTAGCAGAAATCGTAGAGGTCTTGAGGTCCCTTCTCGATCTCTTCCAGCACGGTACGCGCCGTGGTCATCTTCCCTGTTCCACTTTGTCCCGAGAGGTAGATGTTGTATCCCTGCGATGGGATCTGCGCACCAAGAGTAATGGCCTCGATGGCTCGGTCTTGACCGATGATCCTCCGCAGCGGCCGGAGTTCTTTGGTGGTTTTGAATGTAAAGGTCGACGTAGGACACGACCATGTGAGATGTGTATGCTTGAGAGGAGTGATCTTCATGAAACGGTACCCCAATGATCCTTTCTGCACATCTCTGCATAGGAACAGTGTGAGCAAGCACTCGAAAGTGGCTTCACTGGATACCTACCGGAGCGTGCAATCTGAATGAATTCTTCCGCCTTCTTTTCTGCTGCCATTACATCTTCTCGAGAGAACCCGCGCCGAAAAACTTCGTCGGCCTCACGCATAGCGAGTCGGTTCCCAAACGTTTGATACAGTCCGGTATTGGGTTCCGCTTCGATCCCTGCCGCCTTCCATTGCGCTTGCACGCCAAGCATGTACAGCAACATTTGTGAATGCTCGCCGCGTTGCATCGAAGGCAATGTAGGCACGCTGGACTTGGTAGACTTATAGTCTGTGATGCTGAAACGAACAACTGGCCCCTCGTGTAGCACATCGATTCTATCAATCCTACCCTTGACACGGATGCTCGTTTCACCGACAAGCACGTTGGTATCGATACCATACTCGAACAAGGCAGGCTGCGGCACATCCGGCAGCGCGTGTTCATACTCAACGAGAAGCCAACGAGCAAGCAGTCCTGTAGCAGCGTCTGTGCCACGAAACACACGGTGCTCCACTTCTTCATAGATGTGGTCTACTTCGTATCGTTTGGCAACCCGGTCGTAACACTGTAGGAGTCGCTCTTTCAGATCTTCAATCGCATAAGCCCGCAGATCTACTGGATGGTGAATGCGCTCTTCAAGACTTGCCGTGGAATCAAGGCCCTGTAGTTCTTCATAGAACATGCGCACAACGCCATGCAACAGAGAACCGCGCTCTCTTCCCGAAAGACTCTCCTGCTCATCATCTGTTTGTGGAAGTCCGAGTGCGTAGCGAGCAAAGAAGTGATACGGGCATGCTGCAACGATGTCGAGTCTGCTTGGAGAAACGTATGGTTCTACAGATTCTATCAACTGCCGCATCTCGTCTTCGTTGAGTGCATGCACAACATCTCCCTGTTGCTGCAGCGCAACATCATGCACGGGCACTTCCGTGCGAAGCATGCGTTCTCTCGTACTAAGCACGACGTCTGCATCGAGAATGGCAACGTCTTCGCTTTGCACCGACTCACGGTCGTCTAGGAACTGCGACGGCATCGTATCGGCGCCATCAATCTTGAGAGGGAAGGTGGCAAGGAGCAGGGCGTCTTCCGTGTCCGCAACGCATGCACGTATGTCGAACAGATCTTCAAGTCCGAGCTCAAGGAGCTCATCCGGTGGAAGTCCATCGTCTGCATCGCGTGGCATTCGAGGGAACTCACCTTCAACACAGCCGAGCATCACAACGAGCTTCCAGGAACGTCCGCGGAGCATGTCGGCAGACGTTGCGAGTGTTACGCCTTGCAGACGTACGTCGTCGACGCCAACCGTTGTCTCGCGCACGATTCGCCTGAATTCACTTCCATGATCAAGCACCGACATTGGCGGCGCCCCCGCGACTACTGTCATGCGTTCATATCGTTGAAGCGCGTCGTTCATGGCTTCAACAGCCGCACGATCTGCCGTTGGGAGCATTCGTTCATCTGCTCGGTGTGCACGCGCTATGGCCACTTCTTGAATGCCGAGGTCGCGCAGGATTTGGTCTTGGACGATCGACCGAAATGCAGTTGCCGACATCACACCTTGTGGCACCAGGCAGCGCTCTCGTAACCACTGCACGGCTCTGCGGGCTGCATCGAGCAATGCACGTTCACGCAGAATATCGCGATCGTTGCGTTCCTCTGCTGGCATAGCGTCTATCGTTGCACGCCGACGTTCAATGCGCTGTAACCATTCGTCCGGACCTTCTCCACCATGAATACGAAGACGTGCAGATACCTGTAGGACAGACATCACATCCAGTCCTTCGCTACTTCGCACAAATCCACTTCGAAGCAAACGCTCCACGTCGGCTCGGCGCCAACCATTGCCCATCATGTCGAGTGCTGCAACCACTGCGCTGCTCACTCCGCATTGCGCCAATCGCATTCGCTCTTTCGTAGACAGGGCGACGGATGCCTCCATCGCCACATCGCGAACGACGTCGTCATACGCAACATTGCCGGGCGCAACAATGCAGATATCATCAAGCGAATGTGTCCCTGCTACAAGTCCGCGCTTGGCCAATGTTAACGCAGCACGAACCTCTGCATGCCGATCTCGCGTTGCCCGTACCACCTCACGCAAGGGAGTTGCGCGTTGTGATGGTACATGTTCATACGACCACCCGCGAAGCACGAATTCGGAAATGTGTTCAAAATTTCTTGTGCGCTCCATCACATCCTCAGGTGCGCGCAACCATTGAACACCTACATGGACGTGCGATGCGAGTGCGAGCAAGAAAGCGCGCTCTGTTGCAGGAATCACATGAACGCCTGTAACAACAATTCCTTGGATTGGCGTTTCATCACCCGGCAATACAAAGGGCACGTTGGCATCTGCGTTCAGGAGCGCCTCTGCGAGTGATGTGCTTACATCAACGTGGTCCAGCAACTCGCCACCCTTCCACCGTTCATACGTATCCCATACATCTAGAATGCGCGCTGTGCGTCGCGGCAACGTTCGCTCTTCATCCGCCATTGCTCGAATGTCTGTAGCAAGCGTGCCTTCTGCTTTCCATTGCAACACGTCTGCAGACGAAAGTCCAAGTGCGGCCGATGTCACCCCGTTGGCGATAGCGGCTTGTCGGAGGAGAATGCTTGCGTCTGATGCAGACAGTAATGAGTGTTCAGGAAGGTAGAGGGAGGCAAGGCGGCGCATCAGATTCGACATCGTGAAGACGCGCGGCGGAAGACCGGCACCAATCGCTCGCATCCACATGGCCGTGGCCGATCGCACGTGCGTAGATGTGGGAACAACGAGGATGATCGAACGTGGCGGAAAAACAGCACAGGCTTGGATCGTAGACTCGAGCGTGGTTGCAAGACACGCTTGACGTAACGGTGAATCCTCTGTGCTGATGGTAGATCCGGGCATGCTGTGGGCGCTTCGTGGTTGGCTGTGTAATTTGCCGTCGAAAACCAGTGAGTCTTGTCAGATGACCAAACATACGGTATCCCTCTTGCTTTGTATCATGACGTTCGTCATGATTGGATGCAGTGCGGGTCAGCCCATTCGAATTCTGAGGGATAGCGAGACCGTCATCACCGGAAGTGTGGGAGGTCCGGTGGTCCCATCAAAGGTCCCGACGCTCGTCGTTCCTTACATTACGGCCGGCATCATGCATGGTCTCTCGGAGAACATCACTGTCCACGCCAATCTCCATGCGTTACTCTCTGCCTTTGCTGTTGCAGGCATCGATGTTGGCGCGTCAACACGTCTTGTGCATGAACAAGGTGTTGTACCGGAGATCACAGCAACGGCACGACTCTTGATGTTCTCGGATTTTCGAAGTTTTGCTTCATCGCGCGTCTATCCCGACGTATCCGTGACGGCCAGTTATGAAGTGACCAGTGGTTGGCTCGTATATGGCGGACTCCACAACACATTCCAATTCACAGCGCCGAGCTATCTGGTGAGTCCGTACGTTGGCTCTCTCATTCCGCTTTCTGATCGGTTCTCTTTGCAGGCCGAATTTGTTTGGCAGGCAGCGAATGCAGATACCCATTCGGGTGTGTTTGAGGGTCGGTCCAGCATAGGCGGACACGGCTCTGCGGGCCTCTTCCTCGGAGGAGCCTACACACTATGATCAGACTTCTCCTTGGCCTTGCCACCCTCGCTACCCTCGCATTGCTTGCGTCGTGTACTCTTGATCCATTCTTGTTCAACAGCACTGCGCTGGACCACTACACGCTACCCGACAGTGTGATTCCCGAAAAGCAGCGCGAGCACGTGCAGCTTGTTGTGGATGGCGTGACCATCCATGGATTTTTTGTGAAGCAAGTAGACTCACTGCATGGCGACCCGTCGTACACGATTGTTTATCATCACGGGAACAAGGATCATCTCGAGTACTATTGGCCGCGCGTCGAACTCTTCTATAAGGCCGGGTTCAATGTGTTTGTGTATGATTACAACGGCTTTGGCATGAGTGGTGGGACCAGCACAGAAACATCGCTCTATGCAAATGCTCGTGCGGCATGGGACTATGTGTTTCGGCGCAAGGACGTAGACACTACCCTTATCACGAACTACGGATACTCTCTTGGAGGCGCGGCAGCAGTGGACGTGTCAACACAATACCACGTGCCACATGCGTTGATTCTTGAAGCTCCATTTGCCTCCTCTGAGTCGCTCGTGCAAAGCGGGACGGTTTTACATATTCCGGGCAGCTATCTGATGGACGGCGCATTCGCGAACGATGCGAAAATTGGCATGAACACCGCACCACTGCTGATCATCCACGGCACGGACGACCTCTTCATACCCATAGATCGCAACGGTCGTGTCTTGTTCGACCGAGCGCGGAACCCAAAATCGTTTCGCGTTGTTTTGGGTGCTGGACACGAAAACATTCCCGCGGTCATGGAAGAGCAGAACTACATCGATTTGATCACGGCATTTATCAAAGGAAGCTGACGTGTTCACTGGACTCATCGAAGAAGTTGGAACGATTCGCGCCATCGAACCAATTGGAGATGGCATACGCATCAGCATTGCAGCGCATACAATCATGGCGGACCTCGCCGTCGACCACAGCATTAGTGTGAACGGCGTGTGTTTAACCGCAACGACCGTGCACGAAGAGTACTTCTCAGTTACTGCCGTGCATGAAACAATTGCAAAGACCACGACGGGTGCTTTGCGCGTTGGATCTTCGGTAAATCTTGAACGTGCTGTGCGTGTGAGCGACCGACTCGGTGGACACATCGTGCAGGGTCATGTGGATTGCACGGGAACTGTCGACGCCATCACACACCTAGACGCTGGATGGGAACTCTGGGTGCGCTTTCCTCTCAACTACGCAAAATATCTGATCCCCGTTGGCTCTGTGTGTGTGAATGGAATATCACTCACCGTGGCACGGATTGATGATGATCGATTTATGGTAGCACTCATTCCGCATACCATTGAACACACCTCCATGAAGCACACAACCGTTGGCGACGCAGTCAATCTTGAATTCGATGTGCTCGCCAAATACATAGAAAGACTCTTGCACCCATGATCACAACACTTGGCGAACTCCGCGCGTCCGGCTATGCAGACGGCACCATCAAGGACGAACTCCGTCGCAACGTTATCGCTCGACTGCGCGCAAAGGAACCCATCTTTAAGGGCATCGTTGGTTTTGACGATTCGGTGATTCCACAGATCGTCAATGCGATTTTGGCGGGTCACGACATGCTCCTGCTTGGACTACGCGGACAAGCAAAGACGCGCATCGCACGTCAACTCACCTCTCTCCTCGACGAACAGATACCCGTGATCAAGGGCTCTGAAGTGAATGACCATCCTTTCCACCCCGTCTCCTACCAAGCCACGCAGCTTGTGGCCGAGATGGGCGACAACACACCAATCGAGTGGATTGGACGCGACGAACGCTACGGTGAAAAACTAGCCACACCCGACGTGTCGGTGGCAGACTTGATTGGCGACATAGACCCCATCAAAGCCGCCACACAACGTCTCCACTATGCCCACGAAGGTGCCATTCACTTTGGTCTTGTACCGCGTACCAATCGTGGCATTGTGGTGATCAACGAGTTGCCCGATCTGCAACCGAGAATTCAAGTTGCACTCTTCAACATTTTGCAAGAGCGCGACATTCAGATCCGTGGTTTCAACGTGCGCATTCCGCTCGACATTCTCATGGTGTTCACGGCAAACCCAGAAGACTATACGAATCGCGGCTCGATCATCACTCCGCTCAAAGACCGCATTCAGTCGCAGATCTTAACGCACTACCCCGCGACCATCGAAGAAGGAATGGCCATCACTCGCCAAGAGTCGTGGATCCACCGATCATCAATGCCGGTGGTTCTTCCAACGTACCTTGAACAAATCGTCGAGAGCATTGCCTTCCTTGCGCGTGCGAGTGAATTTGTGGACCAATCAAGCGGTGTAAGCGCACGACTCACCATCTCGACCATCGAGAACATGATCTCGAATGCAGAGCGACGTGCCATCGTGAACAACGAAGCCAGTGTCGTTCCGCGCATCAGCGATATTACTCAGGCCATTACGGGCATTACTGGCAAAGTAGAGCTCGTGTTTGAAGGCGAGCAGGAAGGTCCGCAGAAGGTAGCAAGGGCCTTGATCGGCAAGGCGGTGCGCGAAGTGTTCCGTCTTTATCTCCCCGACCCAAACATCCGACGCGCTCAGAAAGGACAGCCGAAGTTAGAGGACCCGTATGCGCCGATCGTACGTTGGTTCGAACAAGGAAATGTTCTTTCAATCTCCGACAAAATGCCACTCTCCGAATTCTATGCAACTCTCATGCACGTTCCGGGACTCGCCCAAGTAGCGTCGGCATTTGGCTACAACGTGGATGATCAAGAGCAAATGGCAACGGCAATGGAGTTCGTCCTCGATGCGTTGCATCAACACTCAAAGATTGCAAAGGCAGATTCAACTGTGGGCACTACGTATAAAGATCTTGTTGGCTCCATCTTCACCCCGCCATCGTTTGATATGGACGACGACGATATGCGGAACTAATCAATCCTCAAAGCCTGCTGGTACATACCGGGTACGTGGCAGTTGTGTTGCGCGCACGACGGTGTTGGAGATCAGGTGCGTAAGACCAACAAGGTCTGTGAAGTTGATGAGTTTGATCTCGTCGCTTACTTTGTGATAGTCCTTGTGCTCTCCGGTAAAGTAGAAGAGCACAGGGATCCGTTTCATTGCAAAGGAAGCTTGATCGCTTCGAAAGAAGTATTGTTCAATGTCGTAGGCAAGCGTATAGGGAGCGGCTAAGGCGGCATTCTCTTCTTCGTTGATTCGGATGAGGTCCGGACACTTCTTATCTCCGCCGATGCTCACCTTATTGTTCTCGCACCTGCCAATCATGTCGACGTTGATCATCGCAACACACTTCTCCAGCGGCAATGCTGGATTCGCTGCATAGGCCTTCGATCCAAGCAATCCTTTCTCTTCTGCACTAAACGCAATAAAGAGGATACTGCGGGCGGGACGTTGCTTCAAGGAAGCGAAGTTCTCTGCACACATGAGGATGGATGTGGTACCCGAAGCGTTGTCATCCGCCCCATTGAAGATCGAATCGCCTTCTGCGTTTGCCTTGCCAACACCAACATGGTCGTAATGTGCGCCCATCACAACGTATTCGTCAGGCACTGATGATCCTGGCAGATAGCCCACCACATTATTCACCGTGATGTGCTCATGCGTGAGAGCCACAGTTGCCGACACACGTGCATCCAACGGGGCGCTCAACGGCCGCACAAGTGAGTCGATCAACAACACCTTTGCACGAAGGCTATCCGAACTTCCAAACAACGCTGCAATCGTTCTCTCGCCAACATGAAACACCGGTATGCGAGGTGCCTTGTTGTTGGGTAGTGTGAGTGGAACGGCATCTGCTGGAAGATTTGGATAGAGCAACGGCCATGGAAACCCGGTGATGAACATCTTTCGATCTCCACGTGGCGCATCGACTACCAACACCGCAATAGCACCGTGCGCGATAGCATTGCGAGTCTTCTCTGTAACACCGCTATAACGCGTGTACTGCGGTCCGGCAAAGCCTTGAGCAGTATCAATTGTATTCGGTTCGCCGCGCATCACAAGTACAACAGCGTTGCGCACATCCAAACCAGCATAATCGTCGTATCGATACTCTGGCGCCGTGATTCCGAATCCTGCAAAGACGACGGGCGCGGCATCGATTGTACCATCTCCGGTTTGATCAAACGGAATAAAGTCTGTCTTCACCGCGAGCGTTGTGATCACCTCGCCGTTGCGAACACTCAGCGATGCGCCAGGTGCAAGGTTGGACCGTAGCACTTCGTACGGTTTGAGATACGAGCCATTCAATGGCTTCAAACCGTATGATTTGAATTGCTTGACAATGTAGTTCGCAGCGAGTTCGAGCTCTGCAGACGGAGTATTACGTCCGCGCATTTCGTCACTAGCGAGATACTCCAGGTGCTTGCGCGCTGTAACCGTGTCGATGCCGCGGCTGTGAAGGAGGCATGGAGCGAGGAACGAAAGGACTAGTAGGTACGAAGAGATGCGTGCGAAGCGACGTGTGTTCATGCAAAGAAGAATTTGATCAGGACGGTCATGCCTGACGCTGTTGGAAAAAACTCGACAACATCTGCCAAGTGCTTGATGAGGAATACTCCCCTTCCACCATCGCGCAGTAACAGATCGGGCTGACGCGGATCTGGTACATCGTCGGGGTTGAAGCCGCTCCCCGAGTCGATCACGAGAAAGATTACCTCCGATGCAGAGGTCCGCACTTGCAATTCGACCATCTTCGACGGATCTGCGCCGTTGCCATGTATGATGGCATTGTTCACTGCTTCTGTGAGCGCAACGAGCATGTTATAGTAGCGCTGATCGTCGAGCATCCGCACGCTCTCGATACTGGCTACGAACGGCTCTACGGCCACGATGCTCGATCGGTCGCTTGGAAGCGTCAATGAATATGTTTTCACGTCCGGCATGATCAAAACACCACGCGAGCTTGTAAGAGAAGGTTTGGCAGATTCCGTCTGCCCGTGACGTTCACATGCTGGAACTCATACCATCCACCGAGCGACAGATCCGATCCGTTGGTGCTGGTGTATCGAATGGCGGTTTCCGGTGCCCAGAACTGTACTGAACTCGTTGTGCCTGTAACAGCAGAGCCCGCGCCAAGCGTTCGTTGCTCTAGCTGATACAGTCGTACGCCCGTTCCTATGCGTACGCCCGAGCCGACGTCATAAAATAGTAGGATTTTCGATAGCTGCTCGAGATTACTGTTCTGAGGAGTTTCTGCAAATGCGCCCCAGAACAAAGCGCCGCGCTCGAAGTAGCGGAACAGAATACGTGCGTCAATGAACAGCTCTTGCGTCAATCGAATGCGAATCGAATCACGGAGGGCGATTTGCCGAAAGCTGTACGATCGAGCATTCGCTCCTGGCTCGTCAAAATCGTACACCGTATAGTTGGCCAATACTTCAATTTGAGGCTGCATTTTTACGACGCTGCCATTCACCACCACTTGCGGTGCAAAGCGAATAACACGGTTTTCGTTGTTAATCGCACTTCGTTGCTTGTTCAAGAAGACCATGTGAACATACTGTCCGGACAGCGTAAGATTCATACTCAATAGGGGTGAGAGCCTTCTGCTGTATCGAACTGTGAGAAGTCCATTGAGCTCGTCGCGGTCGTCGTAGTTGAGCGTGCTCGGCGTATCGTAGCGCAACAA
The DNA here is from genome assembly GCA_038202665.1 of Kapaibacterium sp. (SeqCode). Classification (GTDB taxonomy): domain Bacteria; phylum Bacteroidota; class Ignavibacteria; order Kapaibacteriales; family Kapaibacteriaceae; genus Kapaibacterium. The sequence continues at coordinate 16,752 of JBBRES010000002.1, forward strand.
CCACGAACTCCCTTCCACCCTCACTGTATCTCGCTCCGACGGATACCACGCGGCCGACCCATAGAACTTGCTACGCTGTGATGTGTTGTCGCGCTGATTCTCCTGCGATCGAATGGCTGCGAGATCTTGTTCATTCATGGGTACCACCGGAGCCACACTGTTTTGTTCATTACGGGTGTACAAGGCAACACCCAACGTGGTGGTGAACAACGAAACGGCATAGCGAAGTTCAAGTGCCACATCAATCGTGAGTTCGGACAACGTCCGGTCTACCTTGGTTATCGATACATCTGCATACGGATCGCGGTAGCCCCGCCCCACACGAGCCGCGTCCACGCCCGCAACAAGGCCTGCGGTCAAACCCGTGGTGATGCCATAGGCGACGTCGGAATTCAATCGTACTCGCTCTTCACCACGTTGCTCGACGGCCAGCTCATTCGACGTTGATCCCGACAGTGCGGTGAAGAAATCTCTGTGGACGTTGGTGTAGTCTATCCCCACTTGCATCTGCGATTCATCCGAGAATACCCGCATCACGCCTGCATGAGCGAGAATGTCTGAGTTGGAACGCAGCGTATCCATGCGCTGATAGTCTGCAATCAGGCGTGAATTCAAGCGCCACTCCTCCAAGGCAACGTCCGTAAGTGCCCCGTCGATCCCACCAATGAAGCCAACGGCGCGCTGACCTATCTGCGTTGTGCGCTCGAGTCCTGCTATGGCCTCGAGATAACCAATACGTTCGTCATTCCATCGCAGACCGCCCACACCGCCGAGTCGCTCCAGACTGTTCAATCCTACGGAACGCGAATCGCGAGAAAGCACCCAGTCTTGCCGGATAACGGCACTCAGGAAGGTGGAAAGGGGCAGGGATAACGAGATCTGACTGAATTCGTCGTCCCGGATAGCCATTGTCAGCGTTCGGAAGGCAGAACTCCTGTAGGTATTCACCCAGCGGAACGTGACAAGGTCTGAGACAGAACGCACGTCGGCATTTCCCGTGAAAACATACGTGTTCGCAATCTTATCGACGCCAAACCTTGCTGTGGCAAGCTCTGTGGGCGGCTGGATCTCCATGAGGGGTAGGATCTGCTGTCCTGTAACAAATTGGCTGTTTAGCAAGAGCATCAACAGTGCAATACCGACCCTATGGTCAACAAAAGCAACGATTTTCGGGAAATACGCACGTGTTCGTAAATAATCACGCCAATGTAACAAATGGCTATTGCGTGTAGGTGGTTCCGCAGCTATATTCGTCCCGCAATGTCGTCTGCCCCTCGCACCTTTTTGCTCCTGGACCCGAACCCAGAACGTCGAACAACTACTGCGACTTCCCTGCTCGCGTACGACATCTCGGTTCTCCTTGCTGCGGATATTTCCGCAGCACAGGGAGTCGTGCGCCATCACCGTCCCAGCGCCGTGCTCGTCGATGCCTCGCTGCTTCGCATCAAGGACCTTCGGCAGAAGCTCTACATGCATGGCTTGAACGTCGACGTGCCCTTCATTGTCTTGGCAGATGAACGCGAGCCACTGGCAGCAACCGACATCCCGTATGGTGTCTTGTCGCGTCCGCTGACCGATGCTGGCATTCGTTCGTTGATGACGTTGCAAGGACTTCCTGTTGAGGGTGAAACGCCGGTGATCTTACATCCGCAAGATGAGCAACCTTCGTTACTCTATACGTTGCCACACGAATATCGCACTCCGCTCACAGACATCATCGGTTCCGCATCGTTCTTGCATGGTCATGCAGATGCGAGTGTTGAAGAAATCCGTGAAGTAAGCGCTGAGATTCTAGGTGCGGCACGCCGGCTTTTGCGAACAACAGACAATTTCCTTGTGTACGCACAGATTGAGACACTGGCGGAGAGTCCGCTGCACATCGACCGTATGCGTCAGTGCATCACGCCAGAACCGGCATCCGTGCTGTATGACGCCGTAACGCAACGGGCGGCCGCACATCAACGTCCGTCTGACGTAAGCATGGCCCTAGACATCGAGGGCATTGCACTTGGCATCATGGAAACGCACTTAGATAAAATCGCCACCGAACTTGTCGAGAATGCCCTTCACTTCTCCAGAGCGGGCACCCATGTGACTGTTTCTGCCACGGCTGGCGCGAGAGATGTTGTTTTCTCTATCCGTGACCATGGTGTTGGGATGCAGGAGAGCGAAGTAATGCAGATTGGTGCATACCGTCAGTTCCGTCGCAAAGCTCAAGAGCAGCAGGGTGTGGGACTTGGACTGATCATCGCCAAGAGATTAGTTGAACTCCATGGCGGCACCTTCTCGGTTACCTCTGCACTCGGAATGGGAACGTCCATCACGTTTACCATCCCACGCGCCGCCTAGCGCACTTAGATCACTTCAAGTTTTGCAAATGCAACCATGAGTTGCTTCCGTCCGCCGTTCACGAATTGCACGGTGGCTTTTGCTTGCTGTCCGCTTCCACTCAGCCCTGCCACCGTACCAACTCCAAACATCGGATGCTTGACGCGCATGCCAACGCTTAGGCCAGAAGACGATGCTGGTTCTTGCGAATACGATTCGCTTGCCGGTACCTGAGAATACGATTCTTTAGGTCGCCCAGCGGGTCCGCTACTCGGCGGAGGAATAGCACTATAGCCGCGCGCTGCGCCGCCACGTTCTCCGTACGATTTCCGAGCGGGCGCCATCGACTCTGGTCTTTGATCCATGCCATGCGACGTACGCATTGGCTCTACGGCACGAGATCCCTTTTGCGACTTCTCATCAAAGAGTGACTTATCGATCTCGCTCAAGAACATGCTCGGTCTGTTGAACACTAACTCACCAAACCGATAACGACGCTCTGCGTAGGCAAGAACCAGTTGCTGACGTGCGCGCGTGATGCCCACGTAGAACAAGCGACGTTCTTCTTCCTGCTCATTCATATCCAGCTCTGCCTTTGCAAGCGGGAAGAGTCCTTGCTCCAAACCAGCGATCACCACCAGCGGAAACTCAAGGCCCTTTGCGGCATGCATCGTCATCATGGCAACACGATTGTTGCCAAGCTGCGGATCGTCGGCATCGCTCAGCAAGGCAATCTGTTCAATGTATGTTGCGAGCGTAAGCGTCTCGTCACGCTCTTGTGTTTCTGCGATATGCGACAGCACCCGATCGATGTTATTCCATCGGTCGCGCGACTCTTCGGTATCGAGCTGCTTGTACTGCTGCATCATACCCGTCGCTTCGATGTACGACTGTGCCAATGACGAGGGGGTAAGCTCTTCGAGAAGGGTGCGATGTCGGTCTATCAAATCAACAAACTCCAGCACTGCCGTCACCGTACGCTTCTGCACATTCGGAATCATGCCTACTTCGCGTAGCGCATCAAACATGGCAACATTGCGTTGTTGCGCCCACTCGGCAATGCGCTGCAACGACGTAGCGCCAATACCGCGCGTAGGCTCGTTGATCACGCGCATCACGCTCTCACTATCGGCCGGATTCACGAGCAACCGCAAATAGGACAGCGTGTCTTTCACTTCCTTGCGCTTGTAGAACGACACTCCACTCACGATGTGATACGGAAGATTCGAACGACGGAGGGCGTCTTCAAGTGATTGCGATTGAGCATTCGTGCGGTACAGCACGGCAGCGTCTTTGTACGTGTAGTTGCTTCGCGTGATCCGCTCTCGAAGTGTGCGCACAATGGCATCCGCCTCTTCGCGATCATCTCGGCAAGCAAGGAGCGTGATCTTCTCGCCTTCCGGATTGTCCGTCCACAACGTTTTTGCTAACTGCTTGCGGTTATTCTTAATCACACCGTCTGCAGCAGAGAGGATAGTCTTCGTTGAGCGATAGTTCTGCTCGAGGCGCACCACGACTGCCTCTGCGTAGTCCTTCTGAAAATCAAGGATGTTGCGGATATCGGCACCGCGCCACCGATAGATACTCTGCGCATCGTCACCCACGACGCAAAGGTTGCGATAGGCCTTTGCCAGCAAGCTCACGGCCATGTACTGAGCGCGATTCGTGTCTTGATACTCATCTACGAGCAGGTATCGGAAACGCTGCTGATATTTCTGCAGCACATCGTCGTGTCGCTCGAACAATCGAATCGTATTCAGAAGCAGATCATCAAAGTCCATAGCGTTCGACTGCGTCAAACGCTTCTCGTATTCTTCGTAGATCTGACCGGTCTGCTTTTCTTGAATCGAATCTGCCTTGCGGGCATATTCCTGCCACGACACCATGGCATTCTTCGCACTCGAGATACGTGAGCGAATTCCTTGCGGCGGCATCACTTGTTGCGATATGCCCATAGCATTCATGACGGCTTTGATGGCGGCAAGGGAATCGTCGGCATCGTAGATCGTGAATCCGGATGTGTATCCAATCTGCTCTGCCTCTGCTCGAAGGATGCGTGCAAAAATCGAGTGGAACGTACCGGCCCACATGCGGGTACCGGTGCCATCGCCTACTAAGTGGGCGATACGTTCCTTCATTTCTTGTGCGGCTTTGTTCGTGAACGTCAGGGCGAGGATGTGACTCGGATGTACGCCAGCCCGAATCAAGTAGGCAACGCGCAAGGTGAGCACTCGCGTCTTCCCACTACCTGCTCCGGCGATGATGAGCAGTGGCCCTTCCGTATGTACTACGGCGGTGCGTTGCGCATCGTTCAAGCCTTCGAGGAGGTCAGAAGAGGACGAGGATTGAGGAACGAGGTGCAACATGAAATCAAGAATGATGAATACAGAATCAAGAACACAGAATCACTTCTCACTTGTCACTCGTCACTTGTCACTTTCTTCCCATAGTCTGTCTTGTAAAACCCTTCACCCTTATAGATGACGTTGCCGGCATGGATTACGCGCTCGACGTGACCTTGCCCCTTCACAGGCTGGTCGCAGACGTCTTCAGGACACAGGGTAAAGGCGTCGTCCTTCATTGGTTGACGGACTTCAAAAACCTTGCCGCAGGTTGTGCATTTGTATTCGTAGGTGGCCATGGGTGCTTACAACGTGACAATTACAATTCAACAAACCCTGTTTTCTTGTACACCTTACGCAATGTTTTGCGCGCACGATCGCGTGCGTGCTCTGCGCCACGTTTGAGAATGTTCTTGAGTTCTTCTTCGTTATTGCGGATTTCTAAGAAGCGCTCGCGCATCGGTGCAACAAACGTTGCAACGGCTTCCGCAACAGCTTCTTTGAAGGGGGCGTAGCCACTCGTCGTGGCAAACTCTGCTTCGATATCTACGAACGCTTTGCCGGTGGTGAGATGATACAACGTCATCAAGTTGGCAATGCCCGGACTTCCCTGTTCATCAAACACCACGCGTGTTCCGCTATCCGTAACCGCTCGCTTAATCTTATTGCGGATCTCTGCGTCGCCATCGCGTAAGAAGATGGTGGCCTTCTCGTTCGGATCGCTCTTGCTCATCTTTTTTGTAGGCTCTTGGAGCGACATGATCTTCCCGCCTACATCGCTGATAAACGGCTCCGGCACGGTAAACGTAGGCGAGTAGTGATGGTTGAATCGCTCGGCAAGATTTCGTGTGAGTTCCAGGTGCTGCTTTTGATCGGCTCCAACCGGCACAAGGTCTGCGTTGTACACCAGGATATCCGATGCCATGAGAATCGGATATGTAAACAATCCCACATTCACGTTCTCGCTGTGCTGAGCGCTCTTGTCTTTGAACTGCGTCATGCGCGAACATTCGCCCATGCCCGTTAGGCAATTCAGTATCCAGGCAAGCTCGGCGTGCTGTGGTACGTGGCTCTGCACAAACAGCGTGCTCTTTTCGGGATCGATCCCGCAGGCGATGTACATCGCTGCGAAGTCGAGCGTGGCCTTGCGAAGTTTTGCTGGTTCCTGGCGGACAGTAATGGCATGAAGGTCCACAATGCAGAAAAGGCTATCAAAGTCGTGCTGCAGTTGGACCCAGTTTTTGAGGGCGCCACTGAAGTGACCGATATGGGGCTGACCCGAGGGCTGCATGCCGCTCAGAATGACCTTGCGCTGTTCTTGCTGTTCGCTCATGTCCGTTCAAAGATTGGTGAATGGCAAATCTACGGCTCGGCGTGCTATTCCTATGGCACTTGCACAGCTATCTTTGTACCCATGCATTGTATCCCTCTCCTCCTTGCCGCCGTTCTCCTTACCTCGTCTGCGTATGCACAAGAGGAAATGAGTGGTGGTGCAGACACTGGCCCTTCGAAAACGTGGGGTATGATCTCTGTTCAGCGCACGTGGACGCCTCAAGAAAATAATTTTCCGAATTGGGGCTTGAGCTTTCAGGGCTTTCGCGGAATTGGCGAGAGCCCGGATTCAAGGTGGTGGCTTGGGATAGGGTTTATGGCGGCAGGGGTGGTACGCCGTGACGTAATCGCTCTGACGTTTGGTCCGGGAGTGTTTATCGTAGGCCGACCTTCTCTTGGAATGTTTGCGTTCTTACAGGGCGGGTTGGGTGCGAGTTCAAGGAGCGGCGTTTCGGGGTTCAATCCGTTTAGTGACCCCACGATGCAATGGGGTGGTGCGTTGATGAGCGGCGTTGGAGTTTCTGCCGAGATTATCTGGCACATGCGACTTCAAACTGCAATCGTCATGAACGCCTTTACGATGGATGGCGGACGCTCACCGTTTGGAATTCAACTTGGTCTGTCGACGGGAGGCATGTGACAATCCCATTTGGTTTCGGCAGCTATCGTATAGCAGAAGGCGACGCAACACACGAAGCAGCTCTGCGCCATGCCCTAGATCGTGGCATCACACTCATAGACACGAGTACGAACTACAGCGACGGTGCAAGCGAAATGCTGATTGGTCGCGTCCTGCTCGACCATCCGCACGCCGCCAACGTAGAGCTGGTGACGAAGGCAGGCTACATCCAGGGGACAACTCTCGACCGCGCACAAGCCCGCATTCAAAATGGTGATCCGTTTCCTGAAGTAGTTCAGGTGCAAGAATCGCTCTGGCACTGCATCGCGCCTGAATTCCTTGAAGATCAGCTAGCTGCTTCCATGCGTCGCTTGCAGCGCACGTCCATCAATGTACTCCTGTTGCACAACCCTGAGTACTTCTTACTCGATGCGCACCAACGCGGTATGCCGATAGACGATGCTCGTCGACATTTTTATCGTCGCATTCGCAATGCATTCCAATTCTTGGAAGAGTGCGTAATCGATGGCCGCATCGGCTCGTATGGCATTTCATCAAACACGTTTCCCTGTGAGCCTGACGATCCGGGCTTCTGTTCGCTTGAGGAATGTTTGGCTATAGCAGAACGCGTCGCCGGACATGAACACCACTTCCGCACGATTCAGCTTCCGATGAACATCATCGAGCATCACGCGGCAACCGTTTGCAATCAACAAGATCGGTCGACAACCGTGTTGGAACTCGCTTCTGAACGCGCACTGCGCGTGTTGGTGAACCGACCTCTCAATGGTGTAATCGAAGACGACTTGATTCGCTTGGCCACGCACCCTCTGCCTGCAACAATGCCGTTGCCCGACGAAGTAGACGCACGGATCCACGCACTCGAGATTGAAGAACATCAAGCCGCACAGTTGGTTTTGCAAACGTTGCAAGGTGATGGCAAGGAGGCCGCGGCCGTTCAAGAGACCTTTAAGGTGGCGGCCGCATTGTGTCAGTCGTGGCGATCTTTTTCGGGGCTTCCCCACTGGAACGACATCGTCTCTATGTACTTGCAACCGCGCATTCACGTGATGCAACGCTATGTTGCCAATGCGTCGGATCCCGTGGCCATGCAGCACTACATGGATGGCCTGCAAGCGGTGTTGGACGACATCACGGCGCTGTATTCCCATGAAGAGAATCTGAGTCTTGCCGAACTTCGCACAATGCTCGCAGACGAATGCGGTATGCCGCTCGACGCGCCCCTGCAACACATCGCACTTCAAGCAGTGCGATGCACGGCCGGCGTTTCGGTGGTACTTGTTGGTATGAGAACACCGGCTTATGTAGACGATGTGTTGGCGAGCTTGGAACTGCCGCCTATCTCACTGCACCGCGCATCGTGGCTTAGGATCGTTGAACATTTGGCACGACTATCAGAACAAGGAGCAGCATGAGTTCGCATACGGTGAAGATTGCACCATCACTGCTATCGGCGGATTTCGCCAATCTTGCAGCCGATGTTGCAACGTGTGAGCGTGGCGGTGCGGATGTACTGCACGTGGATGTTATGGACGGACACTTTGTCCCTAACATCACGATAGGTCCGCTCGTGGTAGAAGCACTTCGCCCACGTACGTCGCTTCCGTTGGATTGTCATTTGATGATCAGTGAGCCCGACCGATACATCGAGCTCTTCGCGGCGGCAGGTGCTTCGTGGATTAGCGTGCATGCAGAAGTAGCACATCACTTGCACCGGAGCATAGGCGCGATTCGCGCAGCGGGATGCAAACCTGGAATTGTATTAAACCCCATGACGTCGCTCGATCACGCCTACGAAGCCGCAGGCGATGCAGAGTTCATCTTGCTGATGAGTGTAAATCCGGGTTTTGGCGGACAGGCCTTTATTCCAGGTTTTTACAAGCGCTGCGAACGACTCCGCACGTGGTTAGATGCGAATGGGCATAGCAACGTAGAGATTGAAGTAGATGGCGGCGTGAATCTCGACAACGTCCGAAGCATTGTAGATGCCGGTGCAAACATCATCGTGAGTGGAAGCAGTCTGTTTCGTGGCGACCTTGCCGCGAACATTGTCGAGATGCGACGTCGGGCTACATCGCAACAGTGAGAACGTCTCTGATCTCTTGCACCTTTTCTGGTGGAAGCGTGTGAGCTACTGCGTCGAGTAACGCTATGTGCAGCAAGGCATAACGAGATTGCAGTTCTTGTGGCAACGCATGCAACTGCAGACGCAGCGCCTCTACGTCACCGCGCACTAAAGGCCCAGTAATGTCGAATGGAATCTTGTGTTCAATGGATCTGTGTGCATTCGCAATGGTTTGCCGAACAATCGGCACAAGGAATTCCGACGTCGGTAGTTGCGCAACGTCAGCCGTTGCGCGCGCAAGCGAGAGCGAGGCGTAGAGCAGATTCGAGGCTGCCACGGCAGCCGCATGGTAACGCAACTTCGCTTCGAGGTTTGAATGCGGAAGTCGGTGCGGCGTACCATGAAACAGTGCCACAAATTCATAGCAGCGCACTGCATCAACATCCAAACACTCCACGCCCCAGCCAATTGCTTCAACGAGCGCAGCATCTATTGAAGCAAACGTTTGAAATGGATGAATGGCTGCCGTTCGTGCGCCGCTGCGCGCGCATGCATGCAGAACATCTACGGTGAGTCTGCCGGAACAATGCATCACAAGCACGCCGGCTAGGTCGGCCCCCATCCAATCGACAAGCGCCTGTGACTGTTGCTCGTAGTCTACATCTGCAACGGCAAGAACAATCGTCGATGGCACGAAGGGCGGCAACGCGAGCGGATCACGCCTGCTCTGCACCCACGTTGGCACGCCAGCATTTTGCAGTGCATGAGCGATAGAAAGCCCAACCTTGCCAGCACCAATCACGCCCACATGCATTAGAGCTTCTCCAGCGTGTAGTCTGATTTTCCGTCCTTCATCGACCAACCCAAGGCGTTAATCGCATCGCGCAATCGGTCAGATTCCGACCAGTTCTTTTCTACGCGTGCGGCCCATCGTTGTTCGGCAAGTGTTGCTACATCTGTAGGCACATCTACAACGGGACGTGCACCGAATGACCATACGGCGAACACGTCGTTCAGCTCTTTCAAAACTCCAAGAACAATCTCTGCATCCTGCGCAGCGTAAGCCGATGCTTTGTGTTCATTCATGAAGGTGAATAAGGCGGCAAGGGCCTTTGGCGTATGTAGATCGTCGGCGAGTTCTGCGAACACCGAGCTGCGTAGCGAGTGCACAGACGGCCTGTGTTCGGTGATAGCTGACGTTGATGCCGCATCCATCAGATCGTAGATGTAGTCCTGCACACGCTCACGGGCCTTCACAGAGGCGGAAAGTCCGTCCATCGTGAAGTTGAACAACGCACGGTAGTGTGAGCCAATCATGGCAAAGCGCACGTCGAGCGGATCGTAGTTGCGGTCCATAAGATCGCGCAGCGTAAAGAAGTTTCCGAGCGACTTGCTCATCTTCTTCCCTTCGATCTCCAAAAACTCGTTGTGCATCCAATAGTTGGCTTGTTCTTGCACATGATACCCAGCACAGCATTGTGCGAGCTCATCTTCGTGGTGCGGGAATCGAAGGTCGACGCCGCCGGTATGAATGTCGAACGGCAGACCCAAGATCTCCTTGCTCATGGCCGAGCATTCGATATGCCAGCCGGGCCGACCTGGCAATGGCACGCCATCGATCTCGAGATCCCACGATGGCTCTCCCTCCTTGCGACCTTTCCACAATACGAAGTCGCTCACAGATTCACGGTCGTACTCATCCGCATCGATGCGAACGCCTTCGCGAAAATGCTCAACGTCTATCGTAAAGAGGCGTCCGTACGTGAAGTGCTTGCGGTAGGCGTTCACGTTGAAGTAGACGCTACCATCGCTCACGTAGCCAAAGCCGGATGCGACGATGTCCTTGATAAGGACCGTCATCTGCGGAATGTACTCCGTTGCACGGGGCATTGCATGGAAGTCTGTTGGCAGAATTCCAAGCGTTGAAATGTCGTGCTTGAATGCGGCTTCGTAGTAAAGCGTGTAGGCACGCAAGTTCTCACGCACGTCGTCGGTTTGCGCACCCATGGCAGGCAACCAACGCGCACTGCCTATGCTACTTCCATCGATGGTCTTGTCGTCGATGTCCGTAATGTTCATCACCCAACGAACCTTGTATCCGCCAACAGTGCGAAGGACGCGTTGGACAAGATCCATAGAGAGGAAGGAACGCATGTTTCCAATGTGGGCCATGTCGTACACGGTAGGCCCACATGAATAGATGCGCACATCATTGGGATCGATGGGGTGGAAGTCGCGAACGTCGCGATCCATGGTGGTGTACAATCGTATCTGCATACTGCAAAGATAGAAAGTGCGCCACGAGTGTCTTACAGCAAGATGAAGCTATGTGTGGCTACGGGAGTCGGAGGCCTGCGCCTGCCGACTCCCAGCCAGATATTCGGGGTTGTTAATGTAGAACCAAGAATTGACGTGTGATCACCGCGGCATCGCTGCGAACAACGAGGAGATAGGAGCCCGTAGGAATCGCGCCAAGGTCGACCGTGCGATCCGTCGTGCCGTCTACAACGAGACCACGTCCAATGCTCATCACTACACGACCCGTAGCATCAACTATATCGATATCCACGATTCGCGCATGAGCAGTTGCAAGAGAGATGCGAGCTCGGTCTGTTGCAGGCTGAGGTGCGATGGTCATTGCCATGTCTGCATCACCGGCGATCACAGGACGCTCTTCGGCGACGTCAGTCACAATAGAGATCGGAGCGCCGGGACATCCGAGCCGGCCGTTGATGTCCATCGCCACAACGTAGAGCGACGTGATCACCATGCCCGATGCATCAAACGTGATGCTCGTATCTGCGCCATAAGCCACTGCCAGTACAGAGTCTGCACCTTGCACAATTGCATGAACAACATAGCCCTCTGTTTCTGGGTCCGGCGAATTCGTCCACGCAACAGTGGTAAGTCCCTGCTGGTTCGAGACGGCATGCGCACCCTGCGGAGCTAACAAGCGCGTACGTGGATTCGCGAACGATCCTTCTGCATACGCTTCTTTATACCAGGTCGGAGTGCGAAGGACTCCGTAGACGTGGAATGAACACGGCGCCGTTGTATCTGCGAGTTGAATCGCGATTGCATTTGCTGATGCGTCTGCTTTGATAACCATGGCTCCGTCATAGTTGACGCCGTTGTCATCAATGAACACATCAACACTCGCGCCAGCAGGCACATTTGTTGTGGTCCATGTTACATTCAACGTCCTGCCGGTCTGCGAAGCATTCAACACAAACGTCGGCTCTGGATCACTTCCGTAGGCCTCGATCGAATCCGTTGCGGATGTACCATTCGTTGTGAACTTCCACATGCCGGGAGCCGGATCTACGACGCTCCACAATGCAGCTGTTCCATCTGGGATCACAACACGAACAACTTTATCTGCAGATGTAGTTTTGGTATACATCGTGCCGCTTGGTGAGGTGAGCGACGTCACAATTCCACCCTCTGTGCGAGATGCTGCAATAATCAAGCGCTTGCTGTTTGCTGGCACCGAGATGCTCTTGTCGAGCTGTGGCGCCTCGCCGCCCTTTCCACCCTCCATCGTTCCACCAAAGAACTTGGCGAGCTGCGTAAAGCCACCTTCGAGTTTCAGTGCGGTTGGAGAAGGAAGAGCATCAAAGTCGAGCGTAAGTGTTCCCTTACCCCACGACTGCATAAAGGCATTAAAGTCTGGGTCGGTGCTCAACGTCGCATTCGATAGATCGTACGTGATCGACGCTGCCTTCTTGCCCGGTTCGAAAATTTCGATCAAGCCGGTGACGGTACCGAAGCTAAATGGTGCATAGGCGTTGATGGCACGTCCGAGCAGACCCATCTTCGGAATCAGATCTCCAGCAACGGCTGGGATCTTTGCAGCACCAGATATTCTACCCGTTACACCAATTGCATCGGGGAAGCTTACACTTTGTGAAGAAGTTCCTACAAAGAACCAATCGCCACCAAGGTGGAAGAGATTTGTGGTGCCTTCATCCTTGATGATGCGATTGTCGAGGTCAAAGGAGAAGGTTCGTGAGCCTTCGATCTGCCATGGTTTTGTGGGCGACAAGAACGAGCCGTTCAGCATCCGCGTTGTAGCGGTTCCGGCAATCACAAACGGTGGATACGACACCTTTGCGGTGAGTTCAAACTCCAAAAGCTTGTCGCTTTTTATCACAGAGAACAAGCCGCTCATGGACGCCGATGCAGCGCTCCAATCTGTGGTTCTGTTGTATTTGATTGAGCCACCCTTCCAACACAACGGTGTTTCCGGAATGGGAATACACTCGGCAGTTTTGAGACCAAGCTCAAGACCGATCCACTCTTGCTTTTGAATCGACACAGAAAGCGAGGCTTCTTCGAAGAGTGGAGACTTTGCTTTGGCTGCTATGACGAGTGAGTCTTTGCGCGATTCGTACGAAATGCTGATTTCTTTCATGCAGATCGTCGACCCGATGCCGAGATTCTTCAGAGATCCTTTGCCATTGAAGATGATGCCATTCACATCTTGGATGACTGCGATATCAAGTCCGAAGGTGGTGTTGGCATTCGGCTTCCAAACTGCGAACTCCTTGCTATTGCATCCCTCGGAGGTGTTCTTGGGGCCTTCGATGTCTACCACTAACTGTCCGCCAAACGACCCGCCATAGTCGCCTAGAATCTTGAATTTGAGCGTCTTGATTTTCCCTCCGGCGATCTTGCTTAGAATAGGCAGGTCGCTGAAGTCAAGAAAGTCTACACACTTTGGCAGCAGAATGCGGAAGTCGCCATTGTAGAGATCGCCCATTGGCTTGTCACCCAGCATTACATCAAAGAAGAACCGGCCGTTGCCATCGATGTACTGACCGCCGCCACTTGTATCGATACGCATCACACCGGCAAAACTTAAGAGTCCGTTGATTTTCACTTTATTGCTTGTGGTTTCGAGCTTGGGTGATTCTTTAATCTCGGACCACTTTTCGCCATCTCCAGCGTCGAACTCAATGAGTGGAAGACTCTCGCATTTGGAATACCAGTACCGACCGGCATTGGTGACTTTGAATTTGAACGTGTCTTGCTGACTGTCTTCAAAGCCTTCTTTGGTACTTCTGAAGAAAATCTGATAGTCGCCATTCGGGGCATCCTTCTTCACTTTCACCGTGAACTTCACGCCACCTGTATCGTTGCTTACAATACTCGGTGGTGGCGCGACCTCGAACGGACTTGCAATAGGGTTAATCGCTACGGTCACGCCCTTGACAGCCTTACCTGTGGCCTTGTTCAAGGTTTTGAGTGCGATGTCTATTGTTTCTTCTGGCTTGAGTTTCACACCACTCTTCGAGTACATCGTCTGTGCCAACGTTGGCTTGACGAGCACATTAAACTGTCCGCCAGATACCCTGCATGTGAGCGATGTGCCATTTGTAAGCGTCGCATTCCCATACCACGAGAACGTGCCATACACTCTGTTCGTGATGGTGTCGATACGATCCACCGTTGCAGAACCACTTTGATTCGTAAACACTTGATCAGTCCGTGCACCATAGCGCCACGAGGTTCCTCCGGTGAGCGTATATGCTTTTACACCTTTATACCCTGGAAGCACAATTCGCATAAAGGTTGGTGGCACAACGGTAGAGTCCAGTTCGGCGATAATCGTGAGGCCGTTTGTCGATTCGATGTAGGTGATCTTCTTTGAGATCCAGTCCTTGAGTGGACCGTTATTCGTTTGCGTAGAGAACACCATGAGTCCCGGATCTTGGGCCACAAGGTTCACCGTGACGAGTAAGCAAAGCATAAACACAACAACGTACTGAGGGCGCATAGCCATCTCCTTAGAATGCAATCAAATACCAACCGCAACAAACCTCGCAAAAGGTTGCTGCCTATACAAAGGATGATTTTCTGAGTTTTTAGCCTAGGCCACTTCCTGTCCACCCGCAAACACGCTCATAACCGTGTTCGTACCGAAATGGTACACGAGCTCTGTGTAGGAAGGGACGTGATGAATGACGATATCTGCTCGTTTTCCCACCTCAAGGGAGCCTGTGAGGGCGGCAAGGCCCAATGCGGCCGCGCCGTGTAACGTCGCGGCAACAATGCTCTCTTCGATGCTCATGTGCATGTTCATACACGCCAGTGACAGTATCTGCTGCATGTTTTCGCAATAGCACGAACCCGGATTGCAATCGGTGGCAAGTGCCACAATCATGCCTTTGTCGATCATGGTGCGAGCCGGTGCATACGGCAAACGTAACGTATAGGCCGTACCAGGCAAGAGTGTTGCCACGGTCCCTGCCGCCTTCATCGCATCCATTCCCTTTTCGCTGATGTAGAGCAAGTGATCTGCACTCACGGCACCTACTCGAGCGGACATCTCTGCTGCGCCAAAGGCCGAGAGTTCGTCTGCGTGTACCTTAGCCTTCAAACCATAGCTGGCTGCGGCGCGAAGGATGCGTTCGGAATCTTCGTTGGTAAAATAGCCGGTGTCGGCAAAGACGTCACAGAACTCAGCTACGCGTTGTTCAGCAACGCGCGGAAGCATGTCGTTGATGATATGATCAACGTATGCTTCTCGTCTCCCTGCATATTCTGGTGGTACATCGTGAGCACCTAAGAAGGTACCTACGAATGTGATTGGATGCATTTCACGGAGGTCTTCGAGAACGGCAAGCTGACGGAGTTCACTGTCGAGCGTGAGTCCGTATCCGCTTTTGATCTCCATCGTTGTGGTGCCATGCTGGATGGCTGAATGCACAAGTGGTTCTGCGATATCGAGGAGTGTGGGGAGGTCGGCCTCGCGCACGGCGCGCATCGTCGACAAAATCCCGCCGCCTTCTGCAGCAATGGTTTGATAGCTGACGCCCTGAAGCCGGCGTGCGAATTCGTGCGAACGCGATCCCGCAAATACCATGTGGGTGTGCGAGTCTACAAAGCCCGGCATCACCGTGCAGCCCTGTGCGTCAATCACGTCGGCATCGATATTGTCTGCGTCGATCTCCGATGCAAGTCCGATCCACTCAATGGTTTCGTCAAAGAGGATCGCACCGTTGACAATCTCACCAACATCGTTCATGGATGAGCCCGTACGTGCGTGTTTGCCATTGGCATTCACGGTTACGAGCGACGAGATATTGGTAATGAGAGTGGCCATGATCAGGAGGAAGAATGTTGGCGACGTGTTTCGGCTTTTGCGAGCTGACGTGCGATGATCGAGTCGGCGAGGAGCTCTGGCACGTCGGGTGGGAATGCCTTGACAAAAATCTCGTTCACGGCTGCCTCGCTCACATCAATCCGATACAGAATGGCCATGAGTTTTTCGGGATTCGAGTTTAGCAATCCAATAATGCGCTGCACTAACATTGCACGCACTTCTTGCAACCGTTGTTCGGGTGCGATGAGGTCGTCGGTGTCGGGCAGATCGAAGGCGGTCGACATTTTGTCGACGGCCGACAATACAATCTCAGAGGAATTGTTCACGACCGTTCTCTCGTAGATCTGTAACAATACGCTTTACTTCTTGAGCTTTGTCTTTTGTTGTTACGAGTGTTGCATCGTTCGTGTGAACGATCACCAGCCCGTCAATGCCAAGCACCGTTACAACGTGTTCATGTGTTGCTTCATTCACCACGATGCTATCGTGTGTGTCGATCATTCGCACATCACCTGCTACCACGTTCTCAGATGCATCGCAGGCCCGCATGCGCGTGAGTGCATCCCACGATCCAACGTCGTCCCACGGGAACGAGGCAGGTAGGACGAACACGTTGTGCGCACGCTCCATCACGCCGTAGTCAATGGAGATGTCTGGAAGCGCCGAAAACGTTGCAGTTAGCGCCTCGTCGTTCTTGCTCCGGAGCTCTTCCGTCATCACCGAGATTGTCGATCCAACTTCCGGTAAGTGTTCTTGCATCGTAGCCGTTAGTGCCGCCACGGTCCAAAAGAACATACCGCTGTTCCACATGTAGTTTCCACTATGCACGTAGTCGAGTGCAACGTCAAAAGAAGGCTTCTCTTTAAAACGCACCACGTGTTGAAGACGGTCATCAGTACGCACACTCGGCATTTCGATATAGCCGTAGCCAGTTTCAGGTCGCGTTGGCGGAATCCCCAGCGTCACCAATGCCTGATGTTCTTCTGCATACGTCAACGCTGCATCAACATCGCGACGGAACGCATCTGCATTTCCGATGAAATGATCTGCCGTGAGCACAGCCATAGAGGCATTCTCGCTGCGTGTCTGGAGCATGGCGGCCGCCAACGCCAAACAGGGCGCAGTGTTGCGCTTTGCTGGCTCGGCGACTACATTTTCTGCGAGAAGCGACGGCATCGCGTCGATGATCGGTTGACGTAGCAATTCGCTTGTAATCACGATGATGTTTTCGCGCGGGATCAAGGGCTCGATGCGACTCACGGCTTCTTCGAGCATCGTCTGCGTAGAACTCGTCAGTTGCAAGAGTTGCTTCGGCTTTCGCATCCGGCTCGATGGCCAGAAGCGTTCGCCGGAACCGCCGGCCATGATGATGACGAATCTATTCATAGTGCGAAGTGACGAGAATCGTGTGAGAAGTGTCGCGTGTGTTACAAAAGCTCAGCGATCTGAACGGCATTGGTAGCTGCACCTTTGCGAAGATTATCGGCAACAACCCACAGTAGAATCCCATTGGCAACGCTCGTGTCTTGACGGATGCGTCCCACGTAGACGGGGTCTGTGTTTGCCGCATCTCGTGGAGACGGATAGACGTTGTTGGCAGGGTCGTCCATCACCACAATGCCGGGCGTGTTGCGTAGGATCTCGCGTGCATCGTTGGCTGACAGTGGACGTTCGAATTCAACAGCAACAGATTCACCATGACCACCCAACACAGGCACACGCACGCAGGTAACAGCAATGGGAAGATTTGGCAGATGGAGAATGCGACGTGTTTCTCGTTGCATCTTGATCTCTTCCTCGCTTCCCTGCCCCATACCTTCAATCGCATGAAACACGGTATTGTAGGCAAGTGTGTGCGGAGAAATGCGTGACGTGGGCGTGCGCTCTTGGATCTCGTCACGAAGTTGATCGACGCCTTTTTGTCCGGCGCCACTCACGCTTTGATACGTGCTGCACACAACGCGCTTGATACCAGCAGCGTCGTGCAATGGCTTTAGGGCTACCACCAGTTGGATCGTCGAACAATTCGGATTCGCAATGATTCCGTGATGCAGGCGTACGTCTTCGGGATTTACTTCTGGCACAACAAGCGGTACATCTGGGTCCATGCGCCATGCGCTGCTGTTGTCGATCGCAACCGCTCCGCTCCGAGCGGCAATCGGACAGTACTCTTTACTAACGGATCCACCGGCGCTGAACAAGGCTACGTCGATGCCTTCGAAGGAGGCAGGGCCAAGGGCTTGGACGATGTGATCAGACCCAAGTACATTCACGCGCTCCCCTGCCGAACGGGCAGAGGCGAGCATACGAAGAGTGGTAACGGGAAAGAGGCGTTCTTCAAGAACGCGGGCCATGGTTCTCCCGACAAGACCAGTGGCTCCAACTATGGCGATGTGCATCCGCAAAGTTACGAAGCAAGACGTGCCACGCTAGAAGTACGAGGCAAAGCCAATCTGAAAGCCACCTGAGCGGGTAGGTGGATTGCCAAGAAGGTCGGTGGAGCGCCCGATCCGTGCATTCATACGTACAACGGTTTGTGCAACGGGACGGAAGCTCAGTCCGGCAGTAACGCCCCAGAATTCATCACCAATTGAATCACCTGTTTCCTTGAACGTACCAACATTCCAGTCTACATAGTCTACTCGCACCGATGCGTTGAGCACTGCTTTTTCAAAACCGAAGATCGCACCACGATAGATCGGCTGTATCACGTCTACATACCCACCCATTTGCTTCGAGCCGTACTGCTGTGAATACGTAGACGGCACGTCGACAAAAACCCATGCCCACTCACCCACAATTCGTGTTGCAAGCAAAGGAAGCGTGATGTTGAAGTCTACGTCTACCACATCAACACGCCGCGCCTTGTCGATATCAATTCCGTCTGAAACCGTTTGATTGTACACGCCACCCATGTACGACACACCAACTTCGCCTATGCCTTCATGTCTCGTGGCAATCTTCGTTGTAAGGAGTGGATGACCATTCGAACTACCAGAAAATCGTTCAGCATTGTCTTTGGTGGCTGGAAGCGATGTGCGATTGGATACGTTATCGATGATGCTCTCATCAAAACCATTCGTGAGATAGGCCTCGTAGCCGAACGACCAAGGGCCAGAGAACGTCTTACCGTAGGCTCCAAATCCAACGTTGCTCCATGTGGCGGGCAGCATGTGCGTCATCGCAATAGGTCGGTCTACAAACTCCCACTTCGGTCCATCATGATTTTGATTAAAGGCCCCAATCGGATTCATCAGAATACCACCGCGCAGTACACAGAGATCTGCAATCGTCAGATCAATAGAAGCGAACTCAATTGCGATCTCCTTGCCTCCTCCCTCAAACTCTATCTCGGTGAGAAATCGGATGCGAGGGTCGATGGCTGCGGCAAAAAACAACGTCAGACGCTGCATCTGAAAACTATGTCCGGTAGAAACCCCTTGGTCTCGCTCGTAGCGGTAGTTCGCTTCTACGTATCCGCCCATCGACACCGGAGTGTTTCCCATTTGCAAAAACGGCCTGTTGTAGACAGCATCCATGTTCATGGCCGACTGCTGCGTGGTGTCTACCGGTTTGCGCTTGAACAGCGAAGTGTCTGCCTGTGCGGGAAGGAGCAAGGAGGAAAGGACAAAGCCGCAGACGAATAGCAAGAAGAACGTCATGAAAGTTGAATGCGGATGGTGGATTGATCTACGCTGACCGGAAACGAAGTGATGGCCTTGTCTGCCGGACCGTGCAGCACTGCTCCATCGAGCGCGAATTCGCTTCCATGCGCGGGACAATGCAATCGGTCGCCCGCCATTTGTAAGCTCGCGCCTTGATGCGAACAACGCATAAGCAGTGCCGTGTACTCTGTTGCAGAGTGTCGTACCACGCAGATGTAATACCGCAGCTCGTCGTGATGTGCGATTACCATGCGTTCAAACGTGGTGGTGCCAGAAGACGTCGACTCAAACACATGCGTCGACAGTTCGAGCGTCTTCCCGGCAAGGATGCCCGACACGCTTCGAACACTAGAACACGCGCCAAGCACAAGGCCTACGCAGCTTGCTCCCATCAACGATAAAAAGTGTTTACGGTCCATGGCGAGCTACAGCGACTCTAGAAAACGAAGAAGATCTTGCTGATCGTGTGCGGGTAGTGCGTTGTACGCGTCGCGACTCCTTGCCGCCTCGCCGCCATGCAACATGATGGCATCATGGATCGAATGGGCACGTCCGTCGTGCAACAAGAAGTACCGTCCACCTTGCGACTTTGCAGCTAGGCCAAGTCCCCACAATGCCGGTGTCTTCCATTCAAACGTTTGCGCAGCGCCCTCGGTATAGCCGTCATCGAGTGCTGGCCCCATGTCGTGCAACAAGAGATCTGTGTACGGGAAGATCTGTTTGTTGCTCAATGCTGCAACGAACGTTGTTGGTGTGGTGTAGGAAGGCACGTGACATGTGGCGCAACCCACGTCGTTGAACACTTGCTTGCCACGCATCACACCTGGATCTGTTGGTGTGCGTTGGACAGGCGCTTTCAGCGATTGCAAATAGAAGACCACATCGGAGATCGATTTGTCTGACACTTCGGGATCGTTCACGAGGCCTGTATACGGATCGATCGGTTCGAACGTAGAGGTGATGCCGATGTCTTGGTTGTATGCTGTTGCGGTTTGCTGGAGCAGATCGATCGTCGCGCCTTTTTTTCCGAGGCGACCAATGTATCTACCGTTCACTGGGATGTGCTGCGCTGTGGGAATGAAGTACGGGCGGGGCTTCACATAATTTGGTATGCCCGACACTCCGTCTCCATCTGCATCGGACGGATCGGCATGGGCAAGGATCTGAGCATCGGAGAGTGCCTCGAGGTATCCGAGTCCGGTGGAACTTGGGGGAATCAGCGTAGATGATGGCGCTCCAACCGGAAGAGACTCGGGTGTGAAGCCAGGAATTGCGCGGTATTGAAGCTGAGGTCCACCTGCAGAAGAAAATGGATTACCGGATGTATCGGACTGACCGAACCGAATCACGGCGGAGAAGGGATGTCCTTTCCCATCAGCGGCATGACATCCGCCGCACGATGTTGCCACGAACACTGGCCCAAGGCCCGTTGCTACGGTAAACACTTGATCGTTGAACGCTCGGTCGCCCGCCATATGACGTCGCACTTCGTCCGTCGACATTCCATCAACAGGTCCGTCCAGAGTTTGATCTACGTCTGGCGCTGGTGGAAGAATATGTTCGCAGGATGTGAGCGCCAAGGCGCAAACAAGGCCAAGCGCATAGAAGTACAAACGTCGTTGCATGATATCCACGTACAGTTGAATGGACAAACGTAAACAAATTTTTAGACTTACCTAAAAATTTCGTGCATCACCTGATTTTTCGTAGTCCGCACTTCAACACCACGATCGGGCGGTGTTCCAGGCACCAACAGCCCATTGCGTTCTTTGACGGTATATTCGTGTCGTATGAAACACCTCTACACGACCCTTCTCCTTGCCGCCTTCCTGACCTTCCCTGTCAATGCACAGGACTGTACGAATCTGCCGTGGGAGGCGCAATTCACGTATGATCTCAACCACATTCAGAGCGATGCGCTGCATACGGCATCGGGTGTGGTGAGCGATGCGCTCCTTCCACTTACGATTGGAGTACCCGTTGCGATGTATGCCGGCGGGTTTGCAACGAAGGATCGGTATATGTCGGAGACGGGATTGCAGACAGCCGTGACGGTGGGCGTGACGTATGGCATTACACTTGTGATGAAGCATGTGTTCGACCGACCGCGTCCGTATGAAGCGTATCCGGGCTGCATTGTGAATTATCGCGAGGACTCAGATGGCAGTTTTCCGAGCGGACATAGTGCTGGCTCTGCCGCGCTTGCTACATCGCTGTGTTTGCGCTATCCGCAGTGGTATGTGATCGTCCCTAGCGTTGCCTATGCATTGTACACGGGCTTTGCGCGCATGAACCTTGGCATGCATTACGTGAGCGACGTGCTTACGGGCTATGCTATCGGCGCCGGCGTGGCCATTCTTGTGAATGCGCTGAATGAGAAAATCTTCAATGCAGCAGATCCGATTTTGCCAACCGCCACGTCCAGTGGCATGGGTGTGATTATGCTACCCGGACATGTTCCGGTGTTCGCTATGTCTATCCCGTTCTAATTCCCATGCGCTGTTCCGTACTCCAATTCACGCCAGTCTTCCGCGATGTAGATGCGAACACAACGGCCATCGTTCAATTGATCGCCTCTACAAAGAGCGACGTGATCATCCTGCCGGAACTCGCCACTAGCGGCTACTTCTTTACGTCGCGTGACGAGGCCGCCGTGTATGCAGAGCCTGTTGACGGAGACCACATGCAGGCCATTACTCGAGCAGCACAAGAGAACGGTCGCGTGGTGGTGTGTGGCTTTGCAGAGCGTGATGCAGATGCACTCTACAACAGCGCCATCATTGCAGCACCCGATATGCCAACTCGCACGTACCGCAAAACGCATCTGTTCTACAAAGAACGATTCTGCTTCAATGAAGGCAACACAGGGTTTGTTGTTGTGAACATTCCGCATCTCGATCTTCATCTCGGCACAATGATTTGCTACGACTGGAGATTTCCTGAAGCCGCGCGGACACTGGCTTTGCAGGGCGCCGATCTCATTGCTGTCCCCTCCAATCTTGTTACCGAACTCTGGCCTCGCGTCATGCCTACGCGCGCGATTGAGAACAAGGTCTACGTTGCCGTCGCGAACAGGGAAGGCAGCGAGGAGAATGGTGGCGAGGTCGTGTCGTTCAACGGACGTTCCATGATTTACGGATACAACGGCGACGAACTTGGCAGAGATGCAGAGATCGATCCCGTGCAGACGCGGACAAAGTCGTTCAATGCGATCAACGACATTTTTACAGACCGACGACCTGAGTTTTACGCATGATTCAATTCTCCTCCGTTCAGCACATTCACTTCGTCGGCATTGGTGGCATCGGTATGAGCGGCATCGCCGAGATCCTCCTGCAACAAGGGTTCACCGTTAGCGGATCAGACCTCGTTCGAAGTGAGACAACAGACTACTTGCAAACGCGCGGGGCAACGATCCACGTTGGTCATGCCGCAGACCATATCGCCGGAGCAGATGTTGTTGTCTACTCGAGCGCAGTGCACTTGTCAGTTAACCCGGAAACGATTGCTGCAACACAGGCACATGTCCCACTCATCCGGCGTGCAGAAATGCTCAGCGAGATCTCGCGCCTGAACTACTGCTTGGCCATCGCGGGTACGCATGGGAAGACAACGACCACGTCGATGACCGGACTTGTGTTCATGAAGGCGGGGCTGGATCCTACGGTAATCGTGGGCGGAAAGCTCAAAGGTCTGGGTGGTACGAATGCACGACTTGGCAATGGAGACTGGATCGTTCTCGAAGCAGATGAATACGACAGATCGTTCCTCCAACTCCTGCCCACCATGGCCGTGATCACCAACGTCGAGGCAGATCACCTAGATATCTATACAGACCTCGACGATATCTGCGAAGCCTTTATCGAGTTCTCGAACAAGGTTCCGTTCTATGGCGTTGTTCTTGTGTGTTTGGATGATCAGGGCGTACGCTCTGTGATGGACCGCATCACCAAGAAAATCGTCACCTACGGTCTCTCTCCACAGTGCGACGTGCGTGCAGACAACGTAGACTTCCAAGAGCGCACGGCAACGTATACACTCGTCCATCGCGGAGAAGCACTCGGCACCATAACCTTGCATGTACCTGGCGTTCACAACGTACGCAACTCGCTTGCAGCCTGCGCCGCAGGTCTGCAATGCGGCGTCCCCTTTGAAACGATTGCAAGCGCGCTCGCCGAATTCGGTGGGGTGTACCGTCGGTTCGAACTCAAAGGCGAAACTTCAGACGACATCTTGGTCATAGACGACTATGCCCACCACCCAACCGAGATTCGTGCCACCTTACAGGCCGCGCGCAGCGGATGGAAACGTCGCATCGTTGCGGTCTTCCAGCCACACACGTACACCCGCACACGCGACTTCTACCGCGACTTCGCTCTTTCGTTTGACGATGCCGACGTGATCATCCTTACCGATGTGTATGCCGCACGCGAACTTCCCATCGACGGAGTGAATGGCGGTATGATCGCAGATGCTGCAAGGGCGGCAGGGCATCGGAACGTTCTCTATATTGAAGACAAAACGCAGATTGCCGCAGCACTCGCAGACGTTCTCCAACCGCATGACCTCTTGATTACCATGGGTGCGGGTGATATATGGAAGGTTGGAGAAGAAATCAAAGCCATGAATTCATTGCATCAATAAGGACGAACCGTGAAATTGCTCCTCACATCATTTGTTGTGGCCTGCCTGATGGTGGGCACGACGTTTGCGCAAACGCAGACCGTCATGAATTTTCAACGTGCCGACTGTTCCGGAAAGATGCACGACTTGTTTGCAGATCTCGATGAGGGCAACGTTGTAATAGTGGAGTTTTTCATGCAGGGTTGCGCGCCATGCATCTCTAGTGGGAAAAAGCTTGAGACGATGAGGGCGACACTCGAGACGTCGTTTCCCGGAAAAGTGAAGGGCTACGCAATCGGATTCACGGATACCTATACATGCTCGAGTGTTGCGAGTTGGGTGAGTTCGAATGGACTCACGGCCATTCCTATGGACAGTGGCGCGGCAATGATCAAGCACTATGGCGGCTTTGGCATGCCAACCGTTGTGATCTGCGCCGGTGTGAATGAACACAAAGTGCTTGGCAAAGTGTACATCGGGATGTCGACCTCTGATGTTCCAACGATGCAGGCCGACATTCGATCGTACCTTATGCAGTCCACAACATCGGTAACGGAAGCAGCCAATACGTCATCTTCGACACGTACCTATCCGAATCCTGCTTCCGATGTTGTTTCGGTTGACATTTCTGATGCGCCTGGCGCAACATCAATCGACGTGATCGATGTGACAGGTGCTGTGGTTTCCACGCAGCGCATTGCACCAGGTACGGCCTCGACTACAACGTTCGACGTAGCAGCGCTCGCTACTGGCACCTACATTCTCATGGTGCGCGGTGGGAACAACACTCTACGCACTCTTGTGAACATCTCACGCTAACACGACCTTAAGGCTCACCATGCGTTCCCTTGCCCTTGTTCTTCTGCTCCTTGCCACCTTCCCCAGCCTTTACGCACAGACGCTGTCGCCTGCAAGGCCGCTTGTAGAAGCAGAGCCTACGCGGAGCCGTGAGTATCCGAAGATGCAGCAGAATGCATCCGGAACAATGGTGGTGTGTTATCTGGAGCGTATGGGCACAACATCGCAGATTTATACGACGGTGTCGAAGAACGCAGGGTCTACATGGTCGATGCCGATGAAAGCAAACACTGTAGCCACGAAGATCTTGGGATATCAGCGTCAGCCGCGAACAGCGATTGGCGACGACGGTACGATGCACATGGTATGGACGGATTTGCGTCCGAGCAGCACGCAGGTTGCGACGTACTATTCGAAGTCGACAGACGATGGTGCAACGTGGACGATGCGAAAGCTGATCTCCGACACAAATGATGCTCGTTATCAAGATTTCAGTTACGTGGCTGTAGACGCGAAGAACAACGTGTACATCACGTACCTTTCCTCGCTCAAGAGCACGTCCGACGGCTATGAGCATGTGTTCATGCGCATGTCTTCGGATGCAGGTGCAACGTGGACGCCTGAGCGTCGCGTAGACGCGTTTCCGATGGGAGGCTCATGCGAGTGTTGCCAACAGCAGCTGCGAGTGACGGCCGACGGACACGTCTACGTTGTGTTTCGATCAAACATTCAAAACCGTCGTGACGTGTGGCTCGCTCGGTCCATGGATCAAGGCGCAACGTTCGAAGCACCAATCCTGATCCAATCTCAGCCGTGGAATATTCCGATGTGTCCAACCAGCGGACCCAGCATCGTGCTCGATTCATACGAGAATGCACACATCTCGTGGCAGGACTCACGAGACGCCGTCAAGCAGTCGGTGGTCTACTATGCGAAGCTGCCCTTTATGTCGCGCGCGACGCCAACGAACGTAGACCTAAGCTCGAAGATCGTGGACACAGGAACGTGGCCCGAGCTTGCCGTGCGTCCTGATGGCGGCGTTGTCTCAATAGTTTATGAGAGTCGTTCTGGAAGCCAATACGCGTTATCTACGGACGGCGGCACCACGTTTGAGAGCACAGACCTAACTGGCCAACTGGGATTTAAAGAAAGTCTCTCCATTGTATGGAGCTCTGCAGGACGCCCGTTCATGGCGTGGCAAAGTGCCCGCGGCTCGCATTACGACGTCTTCACAGCCGAAGACCTCGGCACGACTTCCTCGGTGCCAACAACCGTGCTGGCCGGACAACAAATTATAGTCTTGAATGCAGATGTAACAATGAGCAGACGTCCTTTGTCGTCAACGCTCAAGCTCTGCAATATGCTCGGTCAGGAACTCTGTTACACTGTGGTGTCACAGTCTGAGTCCACCCTGACCCTTGCCTTGTGCTCCCCTGCCCTAGGACCCGTTTTCGTGACGCCCTAGGGCGCTGTACGGGCGAAATTTTGCAGTTTTGTGGTTCTAGGTACGTTCCAACGTGCCCATTCTGTAGTCATTTGGCAGGAGTACGAGTTCATGCTGACATTTCAGCGCAATTGGTGCGTGGCCCTTGTTGGCCTAGTAGTATTGACGGCATCTGTTTCGGCACAAAAGGCAAAGAAGCCCGCCGCAGCCCCTAAGGCCACCGCAATGTCT
>JBBRES010000003.1:0-34700 GCA_038202665.1 Kapaibacterium sp. (SeqCode)
TATGGAGCAACACAGCCACAACCGTAGAATCCACTCCACCACTCAGTGCGCAAATCACGCCACCATTTCCAACAGTCTTCTGAATGTCTGCAATCGCGGCATCGATGAACGACGTTGCATTCCATGTTGGAGAGCAGCCGCAAATGGTTAGCACAAAATTCTTGAGGAGAACGCGACCTTCTGTGGTGTGAGCGACTTCGGGATGGAACTGCACACCATAGATGCGACGCTTTGGATCGCGAATCGCACAGATGTCTGCGTTCTCTGTATGCGCAAGGTGTTCGAAGCCAGTTGGGAGGGCGGTAAGGTGATCTCCATGACTCATCCACACTTGCGTTGCGGCGCGCATACCAACAAAGAGATCCGACCAGTCGTCGATCGTGAGCATGGCCCTGCCAAACTCCCGCCGTGCCGCCTTATCAACCTGACCTCCCAATTGATGGGCGATGAGTTGAAGTCCGTAGCAAATGCCCAACACCGGAATGTTCAACGAAAACACGTCGAACGATGGCATGGGTGCACCTTCTGCGTAGACACTCGACGGACCTCCACTAAGGATCAGTCCTTTGGGCGCTAACGCCTCGAAGGCCTCTTTCGAGATGTTGTAGGGATGAATCTCTGCATACACACCGGCCTCACGCACTTTCCGTGCTATGATCTGTGTGTACTGAGAGCCAAAGTCGAGAATAACGATGCGTTCGGAGTGTGTCATACGTGCACAAAAATACGAAAGGGCGGCCGAGCCGCCCTTTCAAAACATCAGGGAAGATGAATCTATCAGAAGATCAGTCGCCAAGATTGAACAGGTAGTTCACACCAAGGCCGAAGGAAGCGGTCTTTGGATTGTATGTGGTTTCTGAAGTCGACAGTCCGCTCGTGTCATTCATTCCCGTCAGCATATAGCCGGCATGAACGAGAAAGTTTAGGCTGCCTGATTTGTTACGCAAGACTGGAATCATACCGCCAATGCGCACTTCGATGGTCGGAGATGTCTGCTTGGACGTAATGTCTGCTTCGGTTGAACCACTCACGTTCATCAAACTATACGAGAGCGGGAATCCGAATGATGCACCAATCTGAAAGCCAGACAGGAAGAGCATCGGAGCAATGTTAAGGTAGGATCGCTTGTAGATGAAGGTGTTGTTGTCGTTTGCCAAGGCCTCGGACTCGGGGCGCATGCGAAACGTGTATTGTGCGTAGCCAAGGTCTGCCGTAAATCCGACCGATTCGTCTGTATTCAAAAGCATCCGAAACGTTGCGGCAAAATCTGGAATGGGATTGATGTTCACCCCTGTTTTAGCACCGGTTGGGATGTTTCCCACGTTCACGCCACCCTTCCAAAGTATGCTTGGACCGATGGCCATCTTTTGAGCCTGTACCCCTGTTGCCAGCAGTAACCCAAGCAAGGCGACGACAAGAAGTGTACGTTTCATAGTGTTCTCCAATGGTGAATTGCTCGATATCCGTAAATCTACTGCGATTTATTCAAGGCTCGACAAAGTCTAGGTCTTTGCCAAAGGTCTCCTTCAAGAAGAACCACCCAGTAAAAGCCAATGCCAAGACGCCGATGCCAACAACGACGGCACTTTCCACAAGTGGCGCACCTTGAAAGGATGGATGTTGACGTAGTGTTTTGAAAAGAATGAGGGCGGGCACCAAGGCGCCTCGAACAACATTGGGAACTGTGGTGGCAACCGTCGCGCGCATGTTTGTCCCGAACTGCTCGGCCGCCGTTGTCACAAACACTGCCCAATACCCTGCGCTAAAGCCCAAGAGTCCACATTGCAGATACGTTAGCGCAGCAGAACGAGCAGGGGTGAAGAGATACCATGCCACCGTGCACACCGTCATGAGCAAAAAGAACATGATGGTCCGACGTCTGCTCTTGAGCCATTGACTAATCAGACCACTCGCAAGATCGCCCGCAGCAAGTCCCACATACGTCCACATCACACTCTGTCCAGCCTCGATGGCCTCCATGCCGCCCCCCTCCTTGGTAAACTCCGGACTAAACGTCACGAGAATACCAATGACGTACCAGATGGGCAGGCCAATGGCAACACTGGCCAAGTAGGCGGAGATGCGATCTTTTCGAAAGACCATGAGGAAGTTGCCGCGCACCACACCCTCTGTGCGAGTCTTGTGGAACAGACCGGATTCTCGAATGCGCACGCGCATCACAAGGAGCCCAAGTCCCATAAGTCCACCGGCCACGAACGCCGCCTTCCAATCATAGAAGTGATGTACGAAGTAGGCGGCTACAGCACCTAGAATGCCCATGCTTGCCACCACGGTTGTCCCGTAGCCACGCGTTTGCTTGGGCATGATTTCCGCAACAAGCGTTACGGCCACACCAAGTTCCCCGGCAAGACCGATGCCCGAAAGAAAGCGGAACATAGCATACATCGGGACCGACGTGACAAAAGCATTCGCGATGTTCATGATCGAATACATGAGGATAGATCCGAGCATTACCGAGAGTCGACCTTTCTTATCGGCAAGCATGCCAAAGAGAAGTCCACCCAACAACATCCCCACCATCTGCGAATTGATGATGAATTCGCTTGCATTCTGCATCGAGGCCGCGTCTACGCCAATAGACTTGAGAGACTCGATACGCACGATACTAAACAGGATCAGATCGTAGATGTCGACGAAATATCCAAGACCGCAAACGAGAACCGTAAGCCAAATGCGAGAAGATGTCATGAGGGTGGCAAGGAAGAAGGGGAGAATCCCGATGGAAGAAGTTCCTGCATAGTAAAGCGTTGTTCCTTTCCGCTCAACGTCCGACATATCACTATCATGTGCATCGACATCTCTGCCAACACCTGTCTACAAGCACCGCATGGCGTAATGGGCTCTGGCGTATCGGCAATCACCACGCAGCACACAACATCGCGATGCGCATCTGCAACCGCAGCGGTTACCGCTGCGCGCTCGGCGCATTGAGTGAGACCGTAGCTGGCGTTCTCTACGTTGCAGCCAGCATAGATTTTTCCATCTGTTGTAACAAGCGCAGCACCAACGTGGAAGTTCGAATAGGGCGCATAGGCACGCTCGCGCACAAGAGTTGCGCGCTCAATGGCCATACGAAGTAGTGACTCGTCGATCATGACTTCCTAGATTTGCGAGGTGAAGTTCAAAGATACATTACGTACTGCCTTGCGAGCGAAGGTGGTTGCATGGTATAACCATGCCGCACGACCATTCCCTTGGCGCGTAGATGTGCCAGACCCCTACATGATCTTCGTAAGCGAGGTGATGCTTCAGCAAACGCAAGCTTTGCGCGTTGCGCAGAAGTTGCCTGTATTTCTTGAAAGCTTTCCAAGCATCCGCCATCTAGCCAATGCATCCACGGGTACAATCATCAGAGCATGGCAGGGTATGGGATACAACAGTCGAGCTCTACGATTACGTGACGCGGCACGGATGATTGTTGAAGAATTCGACGGAGTTGTTCCTTCGGATCCCGTGCAATTGAAAACGCTTCCCGGTATCGGTCCATACGCATCCGCATCGATTGCCTGCTTCGCCTACAACAAACGAACCATTGTGCTGGATGTGAACATTCGAAGAGTGTATTCGCGGTGGATGCAGAAGCAGAAGACAACGGTTGACGTAATGTCGGAGAGCATGCTGCAGGAATTCGCGGCTATCATCATTCCACCTCGCCACCCTTCCCGCTGGCACAATGCGGTAATGGAGCTTGGAGCTCTCATATGCACGGCGCGCGCGCCGCAGTGTGGCATGTGTCCGACGTCATCTATCTGCGCGTCGGCTCATCGAATGACGGAAGGTGTGCGCATCAAGAAGGAAGAGCCCCTGTTTCGCAACGAGCCTCAGCGCATTTGGCGAGGTCGTGTGGTCGAAGTCTTGCGAGTCAAACCGCTCGGAGCATCGATTACTGCACGTGCTCTCTTCAAAGTCACCACGCGCACAGTTGCCACAGAACAGGAAATGAAATGGTTTCGCGATCTCCTTCGGAAGATCGCGCGAGACGGATTGATCGTACTGGACGGCGACGTTGTGCGACTGCACGATTGATCACAATGTGTACTTGATCCCCGCCGTGAAGACGTTGAACTGACTCACACTATAGTCAACCGAGATTCGAAATGCATCGATGATGCCCGTTGCACCAATCGTCCACTTGATGTTCTGTGCTGCGCTGTGGATGTTCGACGACTGCGGTCTCGTGTCGCCCGGATAACACGGAAGATCCGGATTTGATGGTGCACCTGGCGAAGGAGGCTGTGGCAGCAGTCCCAACTGAATTTGAATTTCTTGTGGAAGCGGATACGTGTACGTGGAATTCACCGAGATGGTCTCATAGGAGATTCCGGAATAGAGATCGAGCACTTCCCACAGTCGCTTGCTTGCATGAAGATTGAAGTTGAAGATCGTTGCTGTTGCATCAAGTGTTGCATTGGTGTAACCCACAGTGTTCTTCAGGTTTGTGCCCTGATAGCCGAACTGTGCTGCCATGTCGAACCAGTCTTCCGGAAAATATTGCGACAGACTATGACGGATGGCGCCGCCCCAGAACGCGAACTTCCCAACGTTCTTGTCGAACTCGACGGGTGGTATGAAGCGAATCATGATCTCTGTCCCGAAGAGCGAACCAATTTCCAGTTGTGGCACTGCCGCAACGATGACGTTCATGTTTGCGCCGGGTGGTAGAGTGAGATAGCTGTTGAGCTTCAATCTCGACACAAGTGTATCAAGCTGCGCTGCCGTGGAGGGCGACGTTGCAAGGAGCACTTTGTATTCCGGACGTGCTCGCAGAAGTGCGAGAAGTTCTGAAGTGGAAGGAAGAATCACTCGCGTGTCGGGCTGATAGCCGAACAGCGTTGGTGCCTTCTCTGGAAGGATGAGCTTGTTCGAGTCTAGGGCATCGCGGAAAATCTCGTTCATCAACGACGTGGCAAGACCAAGCGTATCGCCGTAGTTCGGATTGATCGTGTAGACTGGTTTTCCATCAACGATTTTTAGCGACCCGTACTTCGTCAGTTCATTGCCTACGTCTGTACGCGGACCTAGATTTAACGTTGGCTTGAACCACTTCATGTCCTCCTGTACGAAGCCCACCATCGTGTTTACGCTGACGCGGAAATAGGGCTTGTCAACTTTTTTAGGAATACGTGCCCCATCAAAGAATCGAGAATTGGACGTGGCATTGATACTCACTACCATTGGCTGAATGAACGGCACAGCATTACTCTCGAAGAGCGTCTTGGTGAGGTTGCGTGTAATGTCTACGTTCAATGGCACGATCACGTTTGAACACGTATCAGGAACTGCATGCAGAACCGTCGTAGCCACAAGAAGACATAGTATGATTTGTACGTGCTTCATTTGCGTGTGAGCCAATTTTTCACAAGAAGATAGACGGGAATAGCAATGATCATCATCAAAATCACCTGGAACCCAAACCACATCAGGGAAAAGATGTGGAACAGCGTCCACAACAACACTTTGAAAATCATCCATGCAATAAGCACGGCGATGACAATGGCGAGGATATTCTTCCCGTTCATAGGTTACCTTTCTACCGTTATCGCATCCAAGATGCGTGCCAAAAAGTGCGCCGATTCTCTCCGTTCGAACTTCGTCACTGCCGCAGGATCTGGCGTTGCCATGGGTTTGTTGTGCTTCCATCGAGTGTACATGGTTTCGACGATCGAGGCTACTGCCTCCACATCATCTTGCGGTGCACTCATTCCGGCCTTCGTCTCCATCACAAGCTGTTCAATGGCGCTTCCCCGTGGAGCAAGAGCGATTACAGGTCGGTACGTGCCAATGTATTCATACACCTTGCCCGGAACAATTTCTGCGCTCTCTTTGGTCTCGTCTACAATCAGCAACAGCACGTCGCTCTTCATCAAGTACGCAATGCTCTCTGCATGCGGAACGTAGGCGATGTTTTCTACGCTTGGTGCGAAGCGAGATGCTTCGAGCATGGTTTTGACATCGTCTCCAAACCGACCCACAAATCGCAGATGAACACTCTCTGGCGAGAGCACTCCGCGCTCATGCAGCACATCGAGCGCGCGTAGGAACTTTGCCGGATTACGTCTACCGTACATCGAGCCCGTATAGGTGATGGTGAATACGTCGTTCTTCACATAATCAACGCGCGGCATGTCGTTCGAATCGAAACCGTTCGGCACGTGATAGAACTTCGATCTCTCTAGCGTTGGATACTTCGAGAGTGCATCATCGATAATGCCTTGCCATGCGCACTCTACAGCATCCGCCTCTGCAAACACACTGCGCTCTAAAGATCTGTCGATCGCTGCCGGGAGGAACCACCTATCCGGGGTTGTGAGAAAACCCGTCCACGGATCACGAAACCCTGCAACCCATGGCCTCTTCGTTTGACGATGCAGGGCACGTCCGATGAGTGCGCAGGTATAGGGCGGCGAGGAGGTGTAGATCGCATCAATGTTTTCGCGCTCAATGAGATTCCTTCCCACCTTCACAGCCGTAAGCAACCATCCAACCCTTGCATCTGGAATGAAGAATGTTGCGCGAATGAATTCGGCCAAGCGCTCTTTCCATCCACTGCGTTGCGCGTTCGATTTGTTCACGTTCACGTCGATGGCCGCTGATTTTTTGCCCATGAGAGAGCGATAGAGATCGTAGGGCTCGTAAATGCGAACACGATGCACGTCTACATAGTCTGGAATTTTCTCGAGCAATGACTCGTCACGTGCCGGAAAATCCCCGTTCTCAACCGTAAGAACGATGGGCTTCCATCCTGCTTCGTGCAAATACGTGACGTGCTTTAACACCCGTTGCACGCCTGGGCCACCACCTGGAGGAAAGTGATATGCTACAACGAGAACCTTCTTCATGAAGGAACACGCAAGAGGAAGGCCGCCTCCATGGCCAGCGCACGAACGAATCCTAGACCTGACAGTGCGGTAATCTCGAGCGTTGGAATCCAAGGCTTACTATACTTCCAACGAAACACCGGGCGCAAGGCAAAGTATCGTTGGTCAAGTATCTCAAAGCCCTCGGCAACTGCAGAGGTGCGTACACGATTTGCGGAAAGTCGGATGACGGCAAGACGTTCGACTTCTTCTTTGTTGACCGTCGTGGTCTTGTTGATGAACTTCTGAAAGATCGACCGTGGGAGCATGTGTATGAACGGCAGCTTGGCAAGGCGCGTGTCGAGCAACTGTTGGTGTCCACCATACGGAGAGGTGTAGGGCGGAAAGGTGAGAAGGAGAACGCCGCCGGGCTTGAGCAGACGTTTGATATTGCGTAAGGCAATACTTGTGTCGTCTAGGTGTTCAATCACATCCCGTAACATCACCAAATCAAATCTGCCATGCCATTGCGTAGGGATCTCTTCATAGATCACATCATGTTCCGTCAGTTCGACTGTGTAGCCTGCGATCGACGCGCACTTCGTTGTTACCTCACGGAGGAGCGGACCTTGGATATCGGTTCCCAAGGCATACGATGCTCCTGCATCGACGCATGCCATGAGAACACCACCTTCTGCGCAACCGATCTCTGCAACAGCCGCGCCATTGCACGATATGCCGCGAGACGCAAGCCAGGGGATGAGCGTTCCTTGTGCGAGCTTGAACTGACTAATCCAGTTTCGCGTCGTGCGTGGATGCAGCTTGGCAGAGATGATCGCTTGAACAGGATCGTGATTTGATGGAGATGGTGTCATAGAACGGCCAAAGTTACGTGTATTTTTGTGCCAATCCCTACCCCTATGAAGTACTCCATCATCGTTGCCATCTATAACCGTCCAGATGAATTGGACGAGTTACTAGAAAGCCTTACACATCAGTCCTACACCGACTTCGAAGTAATCGTTGTGGAGGATGGTTCGACCATTCCTTGCAAGGAAGTTTGCGACCGGTATCATGGTCGGCTCCACGTGCAGTATTACAGCAAGCCGAACACAGGACCGGGTCCGTCGCGAAACT
The DNA here is from genome assembly GCA_038202665.1 of Kapaibacterium sp. (SeqCode). Taxonomy (GTDB): domain Bacteria; phylum Bacteroidota; class Ignavibacteria; order Kapaibacteriales; family Kapaibacteriaceae; genus Kapaibacterium. The sequence goes on from JBBRES010000003.1 coordinate 7,956, forward strand.
TCGGCTGCAGACGTGCCACGGGCGACTACTTCTTGTTCATCGACTCAGACTGCACAGTTCCCGAACAGTACATGCAGGCGATCGAGACTGCGGTTGAAGCACAGCATTTGGATGCCTTTGGTGGACCCGATCGTGAGCACGTCTCTTTTTCACCCATGCAAAAAGCCATCAGTTATTCGATGACGTCGTTCCTTACCACCGGAGGTATACGTGGGAAGAAGGTTCGCGTTGGCGGGGTTTTTCATCCTCGCTCGTTTAACATGGGAATCTCCCGCGCAGTGTTCAACAAGACGGATGGCTTTGCGCAAATGCGATTTGGCGAGGACGTGGAGTTTAGCATACGCATGATTGAGCACGGATTTCGAGTTGGTCTGATCCCAGATGCCTTTGTGTATCACAAGCGACGCACCGACTTAAAGAAGTTCTTCAAACAAGTGCACAATAGCGGCATGGCACGCATCAGCATCTTCCTCCGACATCGGGATTCCCTCAAGCTCACGCACACTCTCCCTGCCGCCTTCACCGTGTATTGCCTTGTTGCAGTGCTGTACACACTCTTTGAGCCACATGGTTGGGTAGCTGCCGTGCCGTTGGCATTGTTTGTTGTGGCCGTGTTTACAGAGGGGAGTGTTCGGTACCGTTCAGCATCGTTGGGCATACTCTGCATTGCCGCTTCCGTTGTGCAACTGATCGGTTACGGAATTGGATTTATCCGCGCCGTGGTGTGGCGCATCATCATGAACAAGCCGGATGTGGTAGCGTTCGAACGAACGTTTTACAAATAGTCTGTGACGGCGTTCGCAACACGCTCAACAGACAGGTGGTCCATGCACTGATAATCAGGATTCGTGCATGCATGTTTGAAGTAGCACGTGCACGGTTTATCGGGTTGCAGCAAAATGCCTCTACCGTACAACTCGAATTCATGCGGATTGAAGATGTTGTTCATCAACACCACGCGTTTGCGTAAGCCAATGGCTGCGTGAAGCCCCATCGTTACCGTGGTAACAACTGCATCGCATGCATTGACGAGAGCAAAGAACTTCTTGATCGAGAATGTACCGGGATAGTATGCACCAGTTGTGGTAGCAATCGATGCATTGCGTTCATGTTCGGCCGGACCTCCGAGAAGTACCACTCTGCAACCGCGTGCAGTAAGGATCAGCACGAGTTCTTCCCACGAGGTGAGTGGCCACTCACGCGCAACCCAACGGTCGCCACAGCCTGTATTCAAGCCTATGAGAGGTCCGTTGCCACTGGGAAGGGGGCAAGGCGCTGGACCCGGATCGTCGATCACATACTCTTGTTTCGCATACGGTAGGTTACAGATCGCGTAAATCTCTTCGGGATACGAGAGTGTGTTTTTCTGATTCACATCATCAAACAAACCCGTCAGGAATTTTGGAACGGCTCGGTCATCCACAGGATGTGGACGTCCATTCTCCCACGTATAGCCAAAGCGCGTCTGTGCGGTAACAGAGGCCATGATGGCGCATGCATGCGGGTCTTTGTCGAGGTTAATCACAACATCGAACGACGTTGCTTGAATCGTCAGCACATTCTCCAGCGTAAACGCCATCCGTTTATGCACGCTTAGCGGAAGCACATCCACTGCCTGCGTCAGCCACCAAATCTCACGCTCGGGGTAGCGTTCTTGGAGGGCGGAAAGGAGCGGGGTGGTACGGATCACATCGCCCGTTGCGGCGAGTTTGATGATCAGAATTCGACCAGTGATTTTGTCGTACTGCGGGCACCCATCACAATGAACTCCAAGTTCCTTATGTGGTGTACATGGCACGTCGCCACGGAAATGAGAACAGTCGGAATGGATCACCATCGATGAGCTCATATTAGAGACGCACTTGGATCATGAACGTAAAGTTCACTTGCCATACCAGACTTTCCGGGCCTTCGTTTCGACGATCAGTTGTGAGGAGTTCACCACGACCGCCCTCTGATGTCTGCTTCATGTCTCGTCCTATGAAGTTCACAGCACCAAGGCCAACACTCGTATTGAGGAATACCGGATAGTAGATCTCGCCTTCTATTCCGATTCGCGCGAGCGCACCTAAGCGAAACACGTCGGGCTTTGTTGGAATCGTTTTATTGACCGTTGGAACACCGTTGGCATACGTGTACACAAACTGCAGCTCGTTATTGGTGAACATCGTTCCTCGGAGTTCAACCCCAGAGTACACTCGCGCATACGCGAGAGGGAATTCAAGAAACGAATACTCGAACCCCGCGAGCACGGTGTATGCTTGGTTTGTGTGTTTGAGAAACACCGTGTTAAAAGTTGCCGCCCACGATTGGGCACCGGTATAGGACGTATAGTCGAAGCCGAACGGCACGCGGAAGGTTTTCTGCTTGTCAAGATCTGCATACGCACGAATGCCCCATCCAAACTGCATACCATCAAACGAGCCGCCCGTTGGAACCGTTGAGTCTTCGCCCACTAAACGGTACGTTGCGGGGTTATCGTTGACAATCCATTGCGTTGACAAACCGGTTCCGACTCGAAACCGAACTTGGGCATCAACGCTTGTGGCGAACGCAAGTGTTGCAAACACCACGAACAAGAAAATGCTGAACTTCATAGGCTATACTCGTTCTCGAATGCTATAACGCTGAGTTTCAAGGGAGTTCTTTACGATAAGCTCACCAATCAGACCTATTGAAATGAGCTGAACACCAACAATGATCATGGCAACACCAAACAGAGCGAGGGGACGCTGACTCAGTGAGGTAAGTCCCAAGAACCACTCTATCACGAGGTAGAGATCTGTTGCAAATCCAACAACCGCAATGAGTGACCCAACAGTTCCAAAGAAGTGCAATGGGCGCTTGACGTAGCGCGTGGTAAACATCACCGTTAGGAGGTCGAGAAATCCCTTGAGAAATCTACTTGCTCCAAACTTCGATGTACCATACTTGCGGGAATGATGTAAAACGGGGATCTCCGTTACACGAAAACCTTCCCAATGGGCAAGGGCAGGTATGTAGCGATGCATTTCGCCGTACACCTGCACGGTGTCTACGACTTCACGACGGTACCCTTTGAGGCCACAGTTGAAATCATGCAACTTAATGCCACTCATCATCGATGTGACGGCATTGAAGAGTTTCGACGGTATCGTTTTATGCAACGGGTCATGTCGTTTTCGTTTCCAACCAGAAACGAGATCAAATCCTTCATCGAGCTTTGAGATCAAGGCAGGAATCTCGTTCGGATCGTCTTGCAGATCTGCATCCATCGTGATAACGATATCTCCGGTCACTTCTGCGAACCCCACTGCAAGTGCAGCGGACTTCCCATAGTTACGCCGAAAACGAATCGCCTTGAACTTTTGGTTTTTCGAATGGATATCGCGGATGACGTTGAACGATGCATCCGTTGAACCATCGTCTATGAAGATCACTTCGTAGTTGTTGCGCGTGACTCTGTCGAGCACTTGCTCGAGTTGACGTGAGAGTTCTGGCAGTGACTCTTCTTCATTCAGCAATGGAATCACAACGCTTACTTTTTTAGCAGTGAGCGTTGGAACAGTTCCGCCGCCGTCTCTACGCTGTTCATTGCGCGGTCGGTACCGTCGTCGTCTGTTTCGCTGTTGGTCGTTGTTCTCTTCACTCATGATGCGACTACTGCTTAATGAATAGAGATCGTGCTGTACTTCCGTCGGCATGCGTTAGCGCGAGAACGTACGAAGCCGTAGCCAAGTGTGCTGTGTTCACACGCAGGTCTGACCCTTCCGCCGTTCCGCCTTCTATAGCACGTCCTTGGAGATCGTACACGGTGTACGAACGTAACGGGGCCGAAGCCTTGACGTACACAACGTCTGTACATGGCTGTGGGAACACCGATACTGATTGTTCTGCTTTCTCATGCACGGTCAACGTCGTGGTGTTATACCACACAAGGAGCTTGAAAAGGGTAATGCTTGGGTTCACGATTTCCAGGCTTGCATTCGGCACAAGCTTGGCCTTTGCAACGTTGTCTGGGAAGTCTGTGTACCCGTCAACAATCCAAGCAGAATCGATCAGTTCCGGAAGCGGTGTCAACCACGTCCAATTCAACGTCCCGCCATCCCAGTTTACTTGGAGTTTGTACTCCTCGCGGTAGGCCGTACCTGGTGCAAGGTATCGAAAGTCACGCGGACTCAACCAGATAACCTCTTCAGTAGGAGGAGCGCTCCACACATAGAAGATTCCAGAAGGAAGCGGCAATGTAGGGATCTCGATCTCGTTGAGAGCGGAATCCACGCCTGCCGTTCCCAGTCTGCTTGCTCCAAGGAACATCGTATAGCTCTTCGATCCGTTAGGCGTTGTATTCTTTGCAGTCAACGCAATCGTTGGAGTTTGTGCAAAGGATGCCACGGACGTGAGGAGAGTGAAGGCGGCAAGGACGTAGAGCTTCATGTGGTGACGTTGGATCGTGTTGGAATAAAAAAAAGGCAGCAGTTTCCTGCTGCCTTTCTTTTGAAATCGCCATTGTTTAGCGGACGATCGTCACCGTAGAGGTGAAGATGTTGCCACCGTTGCTGAGCTTCACGATATAACGACCGGCAGGAAGAGCAGCAGCATTGAGATCTGCGCTATACATACCCATCGTCATGTCTGTGTCCACCATCGTGGCCACGAGCTCACCAACTGCATTGTAAAGACCTAGAGTAACACGGCCATTGTTTACAACTGTGTAGTTCACGGCAGCCGTTTGTGCGACTGGGTTTGGAGCTACTGCAACTGTAAGTGTGTTGGCGCCAACTTCTTCGGCCATAAGGCGAATCGCTGGTGTGTTGCTATTGTCAATCTTGATTGTATTCGTAACGCCGGACTTTACTGAACCAAGGATCGAACCTGTCACTGCGTTAACCACAGTATAGTTGCGATCTGGATAGTTCATTGTCAACGACATTGGGAACGAAACACCTTGCAAGTTGATCACTGGATTCACAACATCTTCTACATACATGTTCGTGCTGAAGCGAACATCGAAGAGGTTTAGTGGAGCAACTGGAGGCAATTCGAACATTTCACGTGCTTCAACCTTCGTACGCTCTGCAAGGTAGAGATTCGTTGACTTGCCGCTTACGTCGTTGATCGACACTTGTGTTGCACCAGCGAGAACGCTGTTGCGAGCTGAAGTCATGTTGATACCGGTCTTCCTGTTGGAACGAGCCGACATCATCAAGTATCCGTGACCGCTGATCTTCAACCAGTGACCACGACCTGGTACGACTTCAGTAATCGCCTCATAACCACGATCGGTGTTATAGCGATAGATGTCACCCAAGATCTCCGCACCTGTCGAACTGATGGCCAAGAGGCTGACTGCTTCTACGCTGATAGGTGTAGACAACGAACCGATCGTGTTCCAACCATCAAACAGTTCTGTAGGATACGTCTTATCATCGATGCGCGTGATACGAACACCGGCGATTGTCTTATCAATCTCGTCTGCATACTTGATGAAGTAGCCAATACCTGGCTTCACTGTCTGGTTCTGCTGGTACGCGCTCTGTGAGAAGAACACTGGAATGTTGAGCGCCTTCTTAAAGACGTCACGATAGAATGCCGATGATGGATTCACAGGAACCGAGAGAAGGTTCCAACCCTTGTTGATAACAGGGAAGGACACAACCTTTGGAAGTGTGTACTCGATAGCGAACGCTGTGATGTCTGCATCACGAATCGTAAAGGAGTACTTCGTTCCACCTAGGTTCGTTGCTTGACGCATGTTCACGTTGAAGCGCTCACCATTCAGAATATCACGGATGAACAGATCAGATCCCGCAGGGAAATCATCTGTATCCCATGATACTACGATTGGATAGTTAAGAGCGCTACCTGCGCTGAAGCGGCAGATGTAGACAAGTGTTGTGTCCGAATAGATGTTCCGAATGTCGCGCGAGGAGAACTTCGGACGGCTTGTGCTAGCAGACCACAGATCACCAAGACCGAACTGATAGATATCATTTCCATCTGGCGTTTGCGGATACCAACGTGCACCGAATCCATTCAATGCGTTTTGATATACGGTTTCGCCGAACAGTGTGTCTACGGAGTCACGAGCGCGGGCTCCAACTCCGAAGATGATATTCGTACGTTCGATAGGATTGTTCGAGTTACGAAGCTCAACACGGATACCACGAGTTGGACCGGAAGGTCCAGCTTGCCATTGGTTGCTCTCGTCGAACTGACTTGGCTCGAATGGTGGGCGGAAGTAGATGAACGTAACCTTCATGCGCACTGGGGAAACGTCCGCCGAGTACGAAGAGAACGTCAAATATCCGATGTAAACGCCTGCTACCTCGCCGCCTTCACCAACTGCTAGTTCAGCTGGGTCGCAAATCACACGCATGTTTAGGTCACGCTGCAATACGGTTGCATTACCAAGTGGGTCTGTACCGTTCGTCGTTCCAAGGATACCCTTGTCGAGATACGATACGAAACCTTGACGAACTGGATTTGGGAATGGGTTTACTTCACCCGATCCACCCTTGGTGAACGACTTGAATTTCAACCACTTTGAATCGGATTGGACGAAGATGTCTGTCAAACGTGAACCAGCGGTAGCATTGATAACATCAATGTCACGTGTACCGATTCCATTTACAGCGTCATCATATGTTGAACCAGAGTCCAGAGTTACTGGATCTACGATAAACCATTGTTGGTTATTCGAATTGTCTACAGAGTCTGCAATACGGAAACGGCGATCTGAAACGCTTGTAAACGTAAAGCGTGGAATCTCGTCCGTTACTTCCAACCAAACCATGCCGAAGCGTGATGGACGAAGTGGGTCGCGAACTTGCTCTTGCTGGTTAGCGTCGACGTAGTAGTTGTCTACGCCGCCGAGACCAGAGTAGCGGCCTGGAACTGGATCGTTCGGGAACGCAAGTTCCTTGCCAACTTGGAAGTCGTTGTAATACAGTGTGTCGTTTGTAAGGATGAGCGGAGTACGCGCACTTACCGGATTCGAAGCTGGGTTAGCCAAGACTCGGAAACGCATGTAGAACATCTCAACGAACGGACGCTGGTCACAAGCATCTGCTGAATTTCCTGTCTGTGGAAGTGCCTTTGGCGAGATACCAGTAATCAAGACACGCTTACCACGCAAGCGGTTCTGGATTGGACTGTTAATCACGTTCTGATACGAGGTGTCTCTCGACACGTTCGTTGCAAACTCAAAGTCTTTAGCAAGGCAGCCGATAGGCATAGCTTGGTTACCACGAAGTGGACCATTCTTATCGATCCCTACGAACTCGACAGCCGTGCTATCGAATTGTACTTTGATCTTAAAGCTGTAGATCGGGAAAGCCTTGTACGTGGCTGTTGTGCGCCAGCAGTTCTTAATAAAAACTGGCACCAAAATCTCACGTACGCCATTGGCACCACTACGTGGCGCCCAGATGCGGCCGTCCGGGTAGTACGTTTGGTTCCAACCGGCGCCTTGGCCCGTCAGGGTAAGCGTCGGAATCTCGACCGCTTGGGCGTGTGCCCATTGCGACCCGATACCTGTCAACGCTGCAAACAAGAGAATAACGCCAATCTTGGCGCTACTTCCCCATAGAGCATATCGACGATTCATAAGAACTCCTCTGATGAGTAGAATTACTGTTCATTTCATTACCATTTTCAATCTGATCACTCCACCACATTGCATCTGTACGAGTACAGGTGCATTTGGAAGATGATCACCGGTGATCACCATAGTCTGTTGATCGCCACGTGGAACGAATGGAATTCGTTCGCCCAACAACGTGAACACTTCTACTGACTCTGGTTGCCCATGAAGAGACTGGATGATGATGTCACCACCAATTGTGGTGCACCATGCAGTCCCTTCATCAACAACCGTCTGAAACACTGACGTTGCCAACGTCTTATTCTTAATCTCACATGTACTCATCGTGTCTGTGTTCTTGGCAACTCGACAATAACAACTGTCAACAATTCTAGTAGTTACATGAACAATTGCTCGCTTACTACTGTCGTTCGTTAGTGAACGGATACTTACTCGAAACTCTGTCGCAACGCTCTGTGCTTTCACAGTCCAAACGAATGTCGATGTGTCGGATGTCAGAACAGTCGAGATCAATGTAAACGTCGTGTCCGGTACTAATGGTTGAATACTGTCGATTGTAAAAGCTCCCGCATGTACCATTTGCAGCGTGCACTCTACAAGACCCTTTGTGATTCCTGGCATTTTCAACGTTAGTGGTAAGGATATCGATGAGTCCTTTCCAGAAACGATGTAGTTGCGTTGTTGGAACACTGAAGCGATATCGTCAGTGACTGTTCCCTTTGCGATCGTTCTCACGATGCCAGAAACGCTGTTTGAATACTGTCGACGAAACTCACTGTTAAAGAGAACCTCGTCAAGTGAAACAGTGCTCGTATCTCCGCAGCCGCCTTTGAACTGCCCTTGAAAAGCAATCAGCGGTAGGTTTCCTCTTGCATGCTTTAAGATGGATGCTCCACCAGCATAGCAAACGCCGCCTTGATCCTTTGGACGCCAGACCGGACCGAGATCGCTCATTTGAGCAGCAAGTGTGCCTGTCGTAAGCATGTCTGTAAAGACAAGCTTAGTTGTGTCGTACTTTAAAAAGATGTCAAAGGACATGAGTGAGTCTGAAAAGTAGATCTCGCCAAGGTTGACGTAGATCAAGAACTTCTGATCACTCTGCGAAGAGCAAACATTAATCGTCTGCTGTGATGCAATGACGAGTGTGTCCGCGGCTGCCGAGGGTAAGCTGCTGACCGCCCAAAGGACGGTCAGCAGACTTATGATCCTCAACAATTTTTCAATCAACACGTAACGACTTAGCGAACAACTGTCATTGTGGTAGTTGTGCTGAATGTGTTACCGTCTACGCGAACCATGTATGCGCCGGCAGAAACCGTAGCACCAGATGCGTCGCGACCGTTCCACTCAACATTGAACATACCATTCGACACTTGACCGTTGAATACCGTGTTCACCAACTTGCCAAAGGCATCGTAGACACGAACTGTGTATACGCCACCAACTGGTACGTTTACTGTGATCGATGCATTCGACGTCATTGGGTTTGGATACGCGACGATGTTCTCGCCAGCCTTCATTTCGATGTTTTGAATCGTTTGATTCGACTTGTTTACATCGTTGAAGCGAATGCCGCTGAATGTATAGGCGTCTTGTTCCTGGACAGTAACGTATGCAACTGGAGTTGACACGTCGAAGGAACCATTACCTGTTACAACTGCGATTGCATTGCTATTGTCGATATCAACGTTGCCATTCACAGCGCTAACTGGATTGACATTGACGATCTCGCTATTAGATACAAACTTGACTGCAAACACACCTTCGTGCGGATTGTTCAAGTAGACAGGAATACGTGCCAAACCATTGCCAAGCTTTACAGGAGTTCCAAATGCCACATTGTCTGCAGAGATGGGTCCAGTAGTCTTACCAAAGTCAGGTCCAGTCGTATCGTTGTCCTTGATCCATGGAAGCATTGGAAGACGACCGCTCAAGTATCGCATGATAAGAGCCGCATCATATTCGTTTGCTTCATAGTAGATCTGCGTCAGGTTACTGACATCTGGAGCACGACCACCTGTACCATAAAGGCCATCGCCCTCATAGTACACACGTAGTACTTGCTTGCTCGTGAACTGATCCACATCAATCGTACGACGCCAAATAATGATGTTTGGCGGCACTGGATTCTGGCCCACGTTCGTGGAGCAGCATGTGAAATCAGGATTCAACGTTGTGTAGTAGAAACGACCGGAGTGATTCACATCACCCTGATACGCTTGACGCTTCCATACGCTATCGAGCGGACGGTTTGTTACAATCGAGCGCATGATTACTCGTGCATCACCCGATGTTACACGGCGGTTTTGGGGAAGGTTCTCGTGACGAGCGCCACGGGCTGCAGATGTGTCTGCATCACCATAGCCCCACGTGTCGAACGTGAAACGAACGATACCAGAGAAGCGGATGACAGCATCCGAGCGGCCGCCAGAAGGCTGCCAGCGAGTTGTGCTGTCGGTACGTGTGCTTGCTCCAACATTTGGAACCCACACAAGACCATTCCAGAAGTCTGCCAAGTAACCAGGGAAACCACCGTTACCCTTGATACCAACAGTTGCACCACGTGTTACCACAGTAGTGTTGTTTGTATAAGGATTGCCAGCAATTTGACCATAAGCGAATTCAATATCGCCTTGGAAATTGTTGTCCGCACTTGTCTCATAGAGACGAGCTTGGAAATTGCCAACGCTTGAATTCACAGTTTGATCGTTGATGTTTAGGTTCTTCCACTGAATAACGATACAGCGGCGAACCGGCTTGATAGTATCACAGTTCTCATCGCGATCAACATCATACACCCATGAGATCTCGGCAGGCATGTAACCTGCATTGATGTCTCCTGCTGTACGCAGACGGTGATCACCCCAAAACGGAGCGATTACGTTATCTGGATACGAAGCTGAGTTGATGAAGAGACCATTTGGTTGTTTCGCAGGAACAAGTTTCGTGCCTTCAAAGGTCGCGAAGCCGTTAATGCTTACATAGAGTCCAAATCGCTCTGCATTGTTGAAGTTGAATCGGAAACCTGATGGGAATGGCAGATATTGATAACCGTCATCAAGATCTACAACGTTTGTTGGCGGCAGCGTGAAGCTACCTGGTGCCAAAAGGATTTTGTTCGTTCGCGAAATAGGGCACGCATCGATATCACGATACGGGCGACCTACGACGAGTGTTGGCTGGCGAAACTGGTTCGTGATCGTTTGCGCCATGCCATCCACGCCGCCTATCGCGAGAGAACAGAGTACGAGTGCCGAAGCAATCAATACCTGTCTTTTCATAAGGACTCCAAGGTTACAAGACATTGTTTTCGATGGCGAAGAGATGGGTCGGTGTGAACTTCACACCGACCCAACTTCATGTTAGCGGACAAGTACGATCTGTTGTGTGACGGAGCGAGTACCATCGCTGATGCGGCAGGTGTAAACACCATTTGCAAGAGCAAGGCCATTCGATGATCCGTTCCATTCGACCATGTGACGACCAGCATCAAAGGTGCTCTTTGCAAGCGTTACAACCTTTGTACCAATTGCATCATAGATCTCTACAGACACCAATTGTGAAACCGGTGTGCTGAACGTGATCATCGTAGACTCACTGAATGGATTCGGAGCTGCCGATGTGATCGCGAGATCAGCAAGTGGAGCCTCTGTTTCATTCACTGCAGTTGTAAAGTCATACACGATGATGAAGCCCTTGAGAGCATCGCGACTGATGACGAGCGTGTCACAGCTACCATCGGTCCTGTGACCAATGTCGGCTGCTGAGCGACCATTACCTGTCTTCATGTTATAGCTGAACAGTGCGCCATTGCTGATGTCGTCGCGGATGTAGTACGAACCTGGGTTCTGTGCATCCACTGCTGGAATAGCAGAACGACACCATGAAACTCGAACTGGATATGTCGCAGAACTCTGTCCAGTTTCACCACCACCTTGGAAGCGAGCACGATAGATCGCTTCGCCGGCTGTGTTGCTATAAGGATAGATGTTGCGAAGAACACCATTGCGATTCGGTATCGTCCAACGAGCGTCAAAGACGTCAAGGTACGGTACTGGTGGCAATTCGTATTCACAGTAGTTCGAATCAAGTTGACCGAAGGATCCATTTTCATCACCGCGAGTTGCTGTCTCTGTTCCGCCAACACCGAAGACAAGGACTTGGAATGCACCAAGGTTGTTCTCGACGCGAACTGGAGCAGTGAAGCGTGTAGTTGCAGACACAGAAACTGCGTAGGACAATGTGTCCTTTGCACCCGATGCATCTTCAACCACGATTCGGATAATAACACGACCATTAACTGGTGTAGCTACCATCTTGTCTGTTGAGATAACAACAAGCTGTGTATCTGCAATTGGGCTCTTCAGTTGGTTTGGCGTTACTGTCCATGTGCCCTCTGTTGGCTCAAGTACAGTGAACGTCAATGTTTCGTTACCAGATTGCTTACGAAGAAGATCAAGGTCTGCCACACGGATGGTATCCGAATATGCCTGGTCTTTATCAACGCAACGAATAATCGGCGAAGAGAAGAGACGTGGATTGTGGTTGTGATACCTGATGGTCATCGGGAGCGTCTTGATTGCACGCAAACCACCGCGGTCTGTAACAAGTACTGTTACATTGATCGATGTGTCTGTGCGAGGAAGATCTGTAACGCGTGGTGTACCGTACAGCAAACCACTAACGCGATCGATCTTCAACCAAGCTGGAGTTGTCTTGCGTGTAGAATCAAGTGCGATCGAACCTGCCTCAGAGAAGTAGGGATCGACGGCAATTGTTGTACGTGTTTCGTTTGTGTAAATCAGTTCGTAATCCTGTGCCTGTCCGAAGTTCGGGTCATAGACCTTGATACGGCGGCTAGAATCAAGAAGTTGAATGTTGTAGTCTTCATCCTCGAGTGCGTCTGGAAGTGATTCCGTAACAATCGTAGGTTGAACATTCACGAATACACGACGTGTCATGTAGTTGAGACCACCGTGACCATCATTGACGACAAGTGTGACGAGTGAGTCAACATTAAGAGCGCCGTTCACTTGACCGATTGGCGTCAGGATCTGACGTGCTTCGTCGGCAGCGATACGTACGTTCATGCGACCCATTGATGTAAAGTCTGCTGCCACTGGATCGGCAACACTGCTTGCATTGTACTTGCGCAAGTAACGGCTGGCCATCCAAATTGGACGTGCCTGGAGTACTTCATCAAGTGTTGTATCACCTGGTGCTTGGCGGATAGCAGTCGACATAAAGCCGTATGCCGTCTTACCATATCGGAAGTCCCATGGGCCGAACTTCTGAACGATTGCCCGGTTGTTGTCAACTGCTGCATTGTCTTCGAACTCATCATCTGTATTCACGTCAAGCATGAATCGAAGTGAATCCGTGAGATTGGCAACGAACTGAACATTCAGATCATCCGGCTGCTGTGTTGGTGTGGCTGCTGGATCATTGTAGCGCTCATCGATGATGGCGTTAGGAGCAATGAGGAAGCGACCAACACGGGAAACCGTTGGTGTCATACGAAGTGTGTCAATCCAAACACCGTTCTTGAACGAGTTTGTGTCTGTTGTCGTTGGATCGAGAACGATCGTTACGTCACCAGTGAGCATGCTTGTGTATTGCTGTCCACCCGTTGTTGGCTTGTAGGCCCAAACAAAGCGTGGCATGCTGTCTACAACATGAATGTGGAAGCGGTATGACACAGTGTCCATCCAAGCAAAGTCAACTGTATCCTGCTGCAAGTAGCGAGCATTCGTATTGGACTGATTGCGTTGATCAAGTGGAATCGAGTTGTTGTCGTATGCTTCAGCATGGAAGTAGCTCGGATAGAGATACATCCAACGGCTAATCACATCTTCAGAAATACCGGATGCACGAAGACTGTCGACGATCTCGATTGATGGTGGGAAGTTCTTCGCTACTACGCGAACTTCTTCGCCACCTGGAACGATGTACGGGTTGATAGGACGACCACGAAGCATACGATAGCCTGTAGCTCCCCACTTCGTGCCGTTCACTCCAGAAGCATTACCTGCTGTTACCAGCGTGTCACGCAACCAGTACTTCAATGCTGAGTTCTGATCTGTGATGCTCCAATCATAGGAGAGATACGAACCGAAGGTTGAATCCATGACTGAACGTGGATCATAGAAGCGGTTCACGTCAACGGCTGTGATCGTAAAGATCGAGTCGCGCTCTGTGTAATCAAGTGCAGCAATCGGAGTACCCGTAGAATCTGCAGGGTATGATGCTGGCTCGAAGAACCACTTACCGTCATTCTTTGGTGTGTAGAGACGATTCTCCGTAACAAACACGCGATTGCGCATTTCAGGAATCGTCAGGTTTCGCAACGTGTCTGCAGATCCCGTAAAGACAGGAGGTGTTGTCGTGTTACCAACCGTGAAGGTCAAACCACCATCAAGTGCTGGTACAACACCAGCGCGCCATAGAACAGTACGCGAGATAACCGATACTTGGTCACCTGCAATTACTGGAAGTGCGCGGTAGCGCTCACCACCAAAGTACGTTTCCTTGCTGCCATCTGAACCTGTGTTCGAGAATGGAAGACCCGGGCGATTACCAAGGCGGAAGCCTGCACCACCAAGTTCACCAGCTACGACTGAACCATCCCAACGGCGACCTGCAAGTGCTGCTGAATCTTCAGCTGCAGCATTGCGTGCGATACGCTGAAGAAGCGTAGCGCCAGTACCATAACTGGACAGGTTCTCATAGGAACGGCGAATGTTTGGATCACCACCATTTGTGGAATCTGGCACAAGTTCTACACGTGCACGGAAGACCGTGTCTGTGAGTGTCTTCTGCATCATGTTTACGCGGATGTAGTCACCCGTGCGCTGATTGATCACGAAGAATACTGTCTCGTTGATCGCACGGCGGTCATTGTTGCTGATTTCAGCTGTTTGACCGTAGTCTGCACGAGTTTCCAAGAACAGTGGGTATCCAATTGGATGATCACCAATGAACTCTGTCTGAACCTTTGCGATGTATGGATACATCTCCGCATCGAATGGATTGCGCGTTGTGCGCTTTACATACTTGAGGTACGAAGGTTGTGTAGAGTCCATGTATGCACGAAGCACAGGTGGAATACCTACTGCAAAGTCTTCGATTGGCGACATACGACGACGTGAGTAGTCTGCCGTCTTGATGTCTGTTCCCTTATCGAAGATATCGTAGATACGACCTTCCATCAAGAGCGTGTCAGGGAAGGAATAGATCGGGATTGCCTTGTACTGATAGTACCAGGTTGACTCGAAAGGACCTTGCTCTGTTGGATTGTTCGTTGCAGTACGCATGAAACGCATGTGCGTCTTACCGTTACCTGCAATGAAGAAGCTCTCTTGAATACGTTGGAACGTATTGTTCGCGGAAATCGGAAGGATCGTCTGAACGTTCGCTTCCGTGCGACCCCAGTAGTTGCCACGAAGCGTGTCAACACCACCGAAGCCTACGCCCGTTGTACCTGCAAGAACACCCTTGGTGTCGTATGCATCTGGCAAACGGATGATGAAGCGTGCGTCATTGTCGTAGATCGAATTTGAAGCTGTGCTGAATGTAGACCATGGGAGTGGACCCGTGATTTCACCATAAAGAACTGCACCAGCAAGGTCGCTCGAAACAATGTTCTCGCTATTTACAAGTGGTCCAGTTACGGTGTCTACATTACGACCGATTGGCGATGTGGCACGGTTGCCCGTTACCAAACAACGCTGAAGGGCGATCTTAAGATCATAGTTATCGGAGTAGATGGCAGCACCACTATACGCAGAATTGTTCTGCATACGAACGCGATCCATCCAAACCGTATCTACACGAATACGAACAGAGTCCAAAATGTAAATCGCTCCACCAAGTCCCGTTCCATTCTCACGAATGGTCGTTCCTGGATGAAGAAGATTACCGTTTGCACCCTTTTGCGTTGTTCCATTACCTTGACGTGCAGGGTTTGGATACGCCATGTTGTCATAGAAGCGTGTAAGCATGCGCTCATCAGCTTTTGGTCCAGCAACGAGCCCTGTAAAGACAGCGTCATTTACTGTGTAGTCTACAACAACACCCGTTGCGTCGATGATTGGTGTTGCAAGGTCTGTGAAGAAGAAGCGCTTGCGAAGAAATGCATCCGGTGTAACCATGGCAATAGCGCCACCATTACCGTTGTATGACTTGTTCGAGCGGAATTCTACACCCTTGACCATGTTCAGATCTGCATTTACCGTGTACAATCCACCACCACCACGTACATATGGCTTCATCGAATCAGCAATGTTTCCAGTGCTGTTCGTGATGAAGTGTGCACGTACGAAGCGCATCGAACGACGGCTTAGGGAAAGATTCAGCGGAAGTGCAACCGCAATCGCACCACCAGAATAACCCGATGTATTGCTTGAGAACTCGACACCGTAGTTTGTACCGTAGACCCACAAAGGACCTGCTGCACCACCGGCGCCATAGACCATCGGATTACGTGCAGCGTAGATGGCTCCACCTTCCGTAATGGCCTTGTTCATTTGGAACTTGATGTTGAAGCCGTAGTTACGAGCAACAATCACGCCGTCCGAGCCACCAATCCATGGGGATGGAAGGATGTCTGTGGATGCTTCGACATAAACAGCACCACCACGACCCGACTCGTTAGCCGAGAAGAGCGTTGATGGATTGTTGTCGAGACCACCGCGGATCTGCAATTGACCAGCCGTAGCACTCGTATAGATGGCTCCACCTTGTGAGTAGTTGCCAACAAATTCTGTCGGTGTTGTGATGTTCGTGTTCGAGATGTACGGTGTTACCGTCTTGTTCGACGTGTAGCGACCAGCAACGATCAAGTGCGTGCCTGTACCATCAAGGTAAAGAGCACCACCACGAGCACCATTTGAACGGATACCGTTCAACAATTCGGTTGACTGGCGGTTCTCGGCGTAGTTGCCTGTGAACTCAACCGTGTCTTTACCTTGGAAGTCGTTGATACCAAGACCAACAATCATCGTTGAGCGACCCGAAATGTACAAGGCGCCACCAAATGCATCGTTCTTCTTTGAACGATCTTCGAATGGACGCGTAGACGCGCGTGTTGCAACATCTGTCACAACGCGAATATTGCCGATACGAACCGTGTCCACATTTGCCAACAACACGCGGTTGCTGATAAAGCGGATTTGGCGAATACGACCAAGGTACATTGCCAAACGTGCATCGTCAAGTGACTGGCGCTCTGTATCCGTGAAGGATGGTTCCGCTGCACTCGAGAACAAGTTGTCGATCGAAGGAATGTTTTGCTGAATTGGCTGGGCATTCACGACACTCGTAATGTACGGGTTCGTTTGCGCAGCGTACGGCTGAAGATTTGCAACAGTAACTTGATTCGGAGTTGGATACAGTTGAAGGTTTGAACCCACATACTGATCAACCGGAGCTTGTTGAATCTGAAGAGCACCACCGTGGTAGCGCGCCATGTTGTTGCGGAATGAGCAACCTACAAGCCATGTACGAACAGAGAACGTAGAGATAGCTCCACCGCTTCCGTTTGTTTGGCGCAAGATGTTGTCATTTACTGCAAACTGATCTTGACGTGTTAGTTGTTGACCATTTGAATTGGCAAGGTAGATCGGTTGATTGTCAACCGTTGTGTCCTTGCGGAAATTCAAGAAGTCTACATCACGGAAGAATGCAGCGCGTGCACCTGGCAGAACGATGATGTGACCCCATTCGCGAGAGAAGTTATTCACGTCTCCTGCAACGAATGTGATTCGTGCTGCCGATACATTAATCCTGCTACCAAGCATCGGACGGAACCAAGGGTTCAATCTGATCGCCGCTTGTTGACCGCCAAGTTCAAGACGACCGGCCTTGTACATGATGGCCTTCGCAGGCGTGAGACCCATAAGGTTCGGATCAGAACCCAGATCTACATTAAACACAATTCCGTACTTGGACGGGTGAATCGTGGGCTCCGTAGCGATCGTGGATGTTACGACGCCAGGAGCGCCGAAATAATTCACGTCGTCGTAGCCAGTATATGGCGGGAACAGTGCATTCACTGCGTTCGCATTATACGTGGCGGAAGCGCGACCATCCGCAAGAATTCGGCCACCCGTTGAGTCGATCATTCGACCGTTCGGAAGGAACTCCACGCGGGTCCCGAGCTCAATGACTAACGTACCACCGATCGTAAACGATCCTGAGATACGGTAAATCGTGTCACGTACGAATACGCGCACTTGGCCCGGAGGGAGACTACCGCGCACTTCAACGTAGTCCTGAGCATGGACCACAGAAAAGGCGGCGGTAAGCACAAGCAGCAAGCTGCTTAGACGAAACCAACGTTGCATACTACCTCCAGTTGTTAAAAACATATGCTTTGCTTACTTCTTTGTTGTTCTTTTTCATTGTCATTTCTTGGTCAGACGGAAAAAACCGAAAAGGTCTAATCAATTGCCATGCCAAGGCGTGCAAGACCCGTTCTTGCAAAGGATGCAAATTCGGACCCATCACTGCGTTTGACTATATCTGTATAGGACTTAGCAGCTTTTTCCTTGTTGCCGGCTTTCTCATACGCAAGTCCCGCGTAGAGGAGACATCGATCTTCGAGTCCGGACTTGCCTGAAATTCCAGCAGCCCTTTCATAGAGCTCAGCCGCTCCCGCCCAATCGCTTTCCTGCTCCTTGCAGGCTCCAAGGCCTGTAAGAGCACCCACTTGTACCAACGGTGCATCAGAGTTTTGAGCATTTTCGAACTGCTCTTTTGCCTCTGCATACTTTCCAAGGTTTACGTAGCAATTGCCAGTCATCAGCGCTGCAAGCTTCCCTGCATCCGTGCCGCCATACTGCTCCACAATGGCCTCAAGACCCAAAACTGTCTCGCTGCCAATAGGTGCTATGCCCTTTGCCGTGAGTGCCTTCTCGAACTCGCCCTGGTCAAAGACCGTGCGGATTCTTGAGATTGCTGTGTTGGCCTCTTCGTTTTTTTCGTGTTGCGCATTGCTATACATCATGTATCCGCCAATGGCCACAACAACAACAAATGCTGCCGCAACAAGGATGTACCACTGTTGTTGAAGACGCTGGATAAGGCTCAACGGCGCCTCGTGAGGCGCAACTGTGGCTAATCCGTGGATCTTCTCTGCTTGATTACTCATAGGTCCTCAAAATCAAAAACAATGAGGCACACGGAGCCCTGGACGCCCCGCGCGCTTCATCGAAGACGCAAATATACCCCGTCACGGTTCAAAAACAAAAATCAATTCGTAGTCCTAACCCTTAAATTTTTAGGCGGGTTAGTGCTTGTCGGCGACCTGACAGTGTGAAAACGTTTCCACAGTTCAAAAGCGTGCTGTTGATCGGATTGCTCCGATCACGTCGTCTACGCTCAAGAGAGTTGCTGCCTCGAGTGACTTTGCAAAGCCTACTGGCGTATCCTTAGACCCAACTCGAACAACAGGAGCATCGAGCGAGCTAAACAGCTCTTCCGTGATGGTCGAAGCGATCTCTCCGCCAAACCCTGCGGTTTTCTTGTCTTCATGCGCCACAACGCACCTGCCGGTACGCCGTACCGATTCGAGGACCATGTCCTTGTCCCAAGGAGCCAACGAACGGAGGTCGATAACCTCTACGCTGATGCCTTCCGTGGCTAGCCGTTCGGCTGCCTGCAGAGACCAGTGCACGGCCGTTCCATAACTGACTACCGTGACGTCCGACCCTGCACGACGGATCTTTGCCTTGCCGAACGGAATGATGAAGTCGTCCGCCGGCATGCTTGCCGACGTAGGACGGTAGTTGTACAAGAACTTCGGCTCGAGGTACATCGTGATGCCCTCAGACCGAATGGCATTGCGCATGAGCCCAATAGCATCGTCCGCAAAGGCGGGAATCACTACTCGGAGGCCAGGTAGCGTCGTAAACGTGCCCTCGAGGTTCTGAGAGTGATAGAGGCCTCCTTGTATGTAGCCGCCACTTGCAAGACGTATAACCATGTTGGGGGCGAACTGACCTCGCGTACGCCAATAGTCGTGCGTACATTCGATGAGCTGCTCCATAGCAGGCCAGAAGTAGTCTGCGAACTCAGCCCCCTCTACGACAACTCGGATGTCCTTCCGATACCGACACATTCCGTTTGCCGTACCCACGATGAAGTCTTCCGCAATTGGCGCATTCCAAATGCGATCGTTGCCGAATTCGTCGAGAAGACCCTTGCAGACGTTGAAAATGCCCTGCTTTTTCTTCGAGGCAACGTCCTGACCAAACAAGAATGTGTTGGGGTTACGACGGAATTCTTCGATGAGTGCCGTGTTGATTCCCTCTCGGAAAGTGAGCTGCGGCGCCGAAGGGTCGTTGACGTACTTCGATTCGCTCGTGTCCGAATAATCCACAACGGATGGCGGAACGAGAAACTCCGTGTAGGATGAACCCACCGGATCGGGAAGTGCTTCCACAACATCTGCCGCCGCAAAAACGGCGAGCTTGTTTGCCTCTTCGATGGCGAGGAGTTCCGCGTCGGTTGCAATCCCATTGGCGATCAACGTTGCGCGCATGCGCGGCAGCGGATCGCGGGACTTCATAGCCGCAAAGTCTTCCGATGGACGGTAGAGTTCATGATTGTCGGAGTTGGAATGCGATCCGATTCGGTCGCAGTCTGCATGGACCATGGCCGGACCTTTCCCCGTTACAACGTATGCACGAGCTTCTTCGAGAGCACGATACGAGGCCATGGGGTTGCGTCCGTCACATTCGATGATCTTGAGGTTCGGAAAACCTTTGAAGTTGTCCGACACGATCTGGTTCGAGGTCTGGTCCTTCAGCGGAACAGATATGCCGTATTTGTTATTCTGGATGACAAAGATCACAGGGAGTTTCTCACGGTCCGCACCATTGACGGCCTCGTAATAGTATCCCTCAGAAGTGGTGCTTTCTCCTGTCGAGCAGTAAACGACCTCGTCACCAGCATACTTGCGGATAGACCGAGCCAGACCAACGGCCTGCTGGGAATGGTTGCCGGTACAAGAAGAACTGTTCTGCAACCCGATGGAGATCTTGGCAAAGTGGTTCGACATGTGGCGTCCACCCCCGGCTACATCGGCGTCTTTGCTCAAACCATTTGCGATGATCTCTTCAACCGTAACGCCCGCTGCGAGCGATGTGAGCATGTCGCGATAGTAGGGGAACAAGTAGTCCTTCCCCGGACGGAAGATCTTGCCCATTGCAAGCTGAATACCGTCGTGACCCGCAAACGGAGCGTGATACGACCATCCCTTGGCCATCTTGAGGTAGAGAGCAGCCTTCTCGTCTAGGCGCCGCCCAAGCTGCTGGGTCTTGTACCAATCCAACAGGGTGGCAGCGTCAAACCCAGTTACATCAAAGGTCGCAACTGTCGGTTGCGCGGTCTTGGCCGCTACGGGGGCCGGGGCTTTCGTGGTCTTCGCTTTCGACATCGGAATCTCCGTTTCTGTACTTCGTTCGTTATTCGTGTGCATCAAGCGCGCTTTGCATCAGAGCGCTCACCATCGATGGATTGGCAGTACCTCCGGAGGCCTTGAGAACCTGGCCTACGAAGAACCCCAACAGATTGGTCTTACCGTCTTTGTACTTCTGCAAATTATCTGGGTTTGTTTGAATCACCGTGCGAACCATTTCCTCAAGCGCACCTGCGTCTGAGTTCTGCGTAAGTCCATTTTTTTCAATCACGTCGGAAGCCAGCTCGCCAGATGCCAACATTTCTGGGAAAATATCCTTGGCGACCTTGTTGCTGATCTTCCCTGCTGCAACGGCTTCCACCAATGATGCGAGCTGATCGGGCGTACATCCCGTATCTCGAATCCCACATTTTCGCTCACCCATAATCCGCATGAGCTCCGTCATAATCCAGTTCGAGACCTGCTTTGCGGCTTCATGGTCTAGGCCAGGCACGGCAGCGCAGGCTTCTTCATAGTAGTCTGCCACAGACGTTTCGTCGGCAAGGATCGAGGCGTCGTACGCTGGAAGACCGTATTGAGCCATGAATCGGCGTTTTTTAGCTAATCCAAGTTCAGGGAGGGTGGCAAGGATGGCATCAAGCCACTCTTGCTCGACAACAACGTGCGTGAGGTCCGGCTCGGGGAAATACCTGTAATCATGAGCCATTTCCTTGGTGCGCATCACTCTGGTTGCTTGTGCCGCCGCATCCCACATACAGGTTACTTGACGCACCGTGCCGCCACTCTCCACGAGTTCGATCTGCCTCTGGATCTCGTAAGCAATGGCCTTTTCCACGTTTCGGAAGCTGTTCAGATTCTTGACTTCTGTTTTGGTGCCTAGATGTTTCTGACCGATCGGACGGATCGAAACGTTCGCGTCGCACCGGAGTGAGCCTTCTTCGAGATTGCCGTCGCAGATGTTCAGGTAGACCAAAATCTGACGGACATGCATCAAGTATTGATATGCTTCGTGGGCGCTTCGCAAGTCTGGTTCACTCACGATCTCGATAAGAGGAACGCCACTCCGATTGAGGTCTACCAGTGTGTCGATGTCGAGGTCATGAATAGACTTGCCAGAGTCCTCTTCCATGTGAATGCGTGTGATACCAATGGTTTTCACACCATCGTTGGTCTCGATCTCTACGTGGCCGTCGTAGCAAATCGGATCTGCGTACTGCGAAATCTGATAGCCCTTGGGAAGATCAGGGTAGAAATAGTTCTTTCGAGAGAACGAGGAACGTTCCCGTATGGAACAGCTTGTGGCCAAGCCCATTTTGACTGCGAAGAGGACGAGGTTTTCGTTCAGAACAGGCAGTGTACCGGGATGACCTAGGCAGATCGGACACACGTTCACATTCGGTTGCGCACCGAATGTGGTCGGACAGGCACAAAATGCCTTCGACGCCGTCTTGAGTTGGGCGTGAATCTCGAGGCCGATAACTGCTTCGTAAGCTGAATGCATAGGGCAGCAAAACTACGAAGGGGCTAGGGAAGTTCTTCGAGCGGAGTTTAGAAGTGCAGGAACCGGCGAACGTCAATGTTTCCCCCACAGAGGATCACCCCAACGCGCTTCCCACGAAGAAGATCCGGTTGTTCGAGGAGTGACCCAATCGTGACTGTTGCTGATGGTTCCACGACGAGTTTCATGTGCTCCATGACAAGATAGAGTCCTTCCAAGATGCTGGCCTCGGTGGCGGTAATGATGCGAACACCATGATGTTGGAGGATCTCGAAGGTATGATGGCCAAGAGATGTTCGCAGACCGTCGGCTACCGTCTGTGGGTCGCCACTCTTGATGATGTGTCCTGCTGCGAGAGACCTCATCGCATCATCGGCCATTGAAGGCTCGGCACCTATGATGTCAATGTCTGGTCGGAGCGCACGCGCAACGACGGCGGTTCCACTCATCAATCCACCGCCACCAACAGGCGCCATGATCACGTCCAGATCGCCCACGTCCGTCATGAGTTCGAGTGCTGCCGTCCCTTGTCCAGCAATCACACGCAGATCGTTTGACGGGTGCACGATATGTGCTCCCGATTCCGCAACAATCGATGTCAGTGTTTCTTCGCGTGCAGAAAGTGTCGGTTCACAAAACACAATGCGTGCACCTTGCCCTTCTACAGCTCGCTTTTTCACTTCAGGTACCGTGTGCGGCATCACGATTGTACAAGCTATGCCTCGCAGGGAAGCTGCATAGGCCAACGCGACTGCGTGATTACCTGAAGAATGTGTTGCGACTCCTTGGCGTGCAGACGCATCGTCGAGCGACAATACGGCGTTCACGGCACCGCGGGGCTTGAAGGCACCGAAGTGCTGCAGGTTCTCGCACTTGAAATAGAACTGGGCATTGAATCTTCGATCGAAATAGTCGGATGTCGCAATAGGAGTTCTGCGAACATGCGGTTCGATGCGCAGAGCAGCTTCGCGTATCGTGTCGAGCGTGATCACTTACAGAATGATGAAGTCTTTGTTGCCATATCCGCGTAAGCGCCTACATACTTCATATCCTTCGCGATCGCCGTCGTCGTTTGTGTTGCCTTCTACGGTCTCAAAGTACTCGTCGTGAACGGCAGTTACGATGCCAGTGTGTGTGTAGTCTGTGGAAGTTTTCGCCGCGCGCACAAGGAAGAGAGCTCCAGGTCGAAGCAATGCTTTCCTCCCTGCATCCTTCGCAATCTCTTTTTCGGTCAGAAGGATTTCCTTGTCTGCAGCCTGAGATGCGAGGATGTCGCACGAGGCAGTTGGCTTGAGTGGGTTACGGTCTACCTTCGAACCTTCCGACGCTTGAGCAAGGATGTAGGTAACGAAGCCGGCACACCATGGCCAGTCCTTGCCTTCCTTGCCATTCATGTAGAGGCGGACCCATGGACCTGCATTCTGTCCACCGATTTCCATCGGGTGCGACTTCAAATGCTGGCGCGCCGCTGCAACAACTCGCTGCGCAAAAGTCTCAGCCGTGGTCGACAAGGGGCGCGTCGCATTTCGTAGCGGAAGAAGAAGTGCGTTCCACGCCTCTTCATCTACAATGCCTGTAGCGGAGATTCTTGCTTTCGTTTGAAACTTGCGAACAGTCGCTTCTGTGGCCGCACCGAAGGATCCATCGATCGACAGTTTGCAGTCGCTCAAACAGAGCCATTCTTGGAGAAGCTTTACAGCTGCACCTTTCGAGCCGCGCTCGAGAGGTAGCTTCACTGTGTATTCTTTTGGCAGTTGCATAAGCCTACATGTTACGGCGGTACTGACCGCCTACGTGATAAAGGGCGTTGGAGAGTTCGCCGAGTGAGCAAACCTTAGCAGCCTCCATTAACGACGCAAACACATTGTGGTTTTGAACCGCTGCATGCTTCAGTGTTTGAAGTGCGTCGCTCGACACATCCCTGTTGCGTTGTTGAAACGCTCGGACATTGTTGATCTGTTGCTCTTTCTCATCTACGGTCGATCGGATCACTTCGGCTGGGACGATTGTTGGTGATCCCTTTGTTGACAAGAACGTATTCACGCCAATGATGGGATACTCACCCGTGTGCTTCAGCGTTTCGTAGTACAGAGACTCTTCTTGAATCTTGTTTCGTTGATACATGCTTTCCATTGCACCAAGCACACCCCCGCGATCGCTGATGCGTTTGAATTCTGTGAGCACGGCATCTTCGACAAGGTCTGTGAGTTCTTCGGTGATGAATGACCCTTGCATTGGATTCTCGTTCTTTGCCAATCCGAGCTCACGATTAATGATGAGCTGGATCGCAACGGCTCTGCGCACACTTTCCTCTGTAGGTGTAGTGATGGCTTCGTCGTACGCATTGGTGTGCAAGGAATTGCAGTTGTCGTAGATGGCATACAACGCTTGCAGCGTCGTTCGAATGTCGTTGAAGTCGATCTCCTGTGCGTGCAACGACCTGCCTGATGTTTGAATATGGTACTTCAACATCTGGGATCTATCGTTACCGCCATACTTGTTCTTCATCGCCTTTGCCCAGATACGTCGAGCAACACGACCAATCACGCTGTACTCAGGGTCTACGCCGTTTGAAAAGAAGAACGAGAGGTTCGGAGCGAAGTCGTCGATGTTCATTCCCCGAGACAGGTAGTACTCCACATATGTAAATCCATTTGCGAGCGTAAGTGCGAGCTGCGTGATGGGATTTGCTCCCGCCTCTGCGATATGATATCCGCTGATCGAGACGCTATAGAAGTTTCGTACACCTTCTTCAATGAAGTACTGTTGCACGTCTCCCATCATGCGAAGTGCGAATTCTGTCGAGAAAATGCACGTGTTTTGTGCTTGATCCTCTTTGAGAATATCTGCTTGCACTGTTCCGCGAACACTTTGCAATGCTGTGCGTTTGCACTGCTCGTACACGTCGGCTGGTAGTACTTGGTCGCCGGTTACGCCAAGCAACATCAAGCCAAGTCCTGTGTTTCCCTCTGGTAGATCTGTAGTACCGTCACCATGTCGGTACACCGGTCGTTGCATTCCCTTTGTCGCAAATATCTCGTCGATCTTCCGTTGTGTTTGCGCTTCGAGACCGTTCTTTACGATATACCGCTCACATTGCTGATCGATGGCCGCATTCATGAAGAAAGAAAGAACCATTGGCGCAGGACCATTGATGGTCATCGACACCGACGTCGTAGGCGAACACAGATCGAAACCCGAGTAGAGTTTCTTTGCGTCGTCGAGCGTAGCAATGCTTACTCCCGAGTTACCGATTTTTCCATAGATATCCGGTCGCACGTCGGGATCTTCGCCATACAACGTCACCGAGTCGAATGCCGTGCTCAATCGAGCAGCTGGCATCCCCTTGGAGAGATAGTGAAATCGCCGATTTGTACGTTCAGGTCCGCCTTCGCCTGCGAACATGCGCGTTGGATCCTCACCTTGTCGTTTGAACGGATACACGCCAGCGGTAAATGGAAACTCACCCGGAACATTCTCCTGCATACACCACCGTACGATCTCGCCCCAATCGCGAAAACGAGGCAGCGAGATTTTTGGCACCTTCGTGTGAGAAAGAGAGGTAGTGTAGTTTTCTACCTTGATCTCCTTGCCGCGCACAGTGTAGGTATAGAACTCACCTTCGTAGGACAAACGTTTACTCTCCCAACCTTCGAGAAGTGCGCGCACTTCATGATGGAGCTGGACGTGCAGCTCATCATATCGTGCAACAAGTTCTTCCTTTGCGTTCATATCAAACCATTCAATTGTGTTTGATCGTATTCAACGTGATTGGCGTCGATCCCAACTTTCCTCCAACCCACAACGTGTAGATCTTATTTGCTTCGAACGAAAGATCTGGCAACTCAACAAGGATGCTTCCTGTGCTGTGAAGTCGAACCTTCATCGTGTACGCGCCTGGAGGCAAGAGGAGATAGCTCTTACCGCTTGATGCTGATACACTAACACCCTTGTATGGGATGTTCTGCATTCCTGGTATCTCGTACACAGATGGACCGATGTTTGTGATCAGATCCACTGGTGCCGAGGCGGGCGATGCATTGATGAATCGCACGAGTGCCTGTGCAGAGTTCGGAACAGTTTCGTCTGTGAGTTTCAACGATTCGAGTCCGCCGGCCACCGTACCAATAGCGAAAACGCTATAGGCCTTGCCTACCTCCACAGCAACCTTGATAGACGCCACTGGTATCGCACCAGCGCTCACGCTCACGGTTCGTTCGCCCGGGTCGACAAGTTGATAGG
>JBBRES010000004.1:0-29189 GCA_038202665.1 Kapaibacterium sp. (SeqCode)
AACAGCGGAGCCGAGGCCACCGATGGGGCGATAAAGATGGCAAGGCGATATGGCAGCAAGGCAGCACGGACCAACATAATTGGCTTTACAGGCGGATTTCACGGTCGCACCTACGGTGCGTTGTCGATTATGGACAAGCCATTGTACAAAGAGGGTATGGGTCCGTTCCTTCCGAACACACTTGTTCTACCGTACAACGATGTAGCAGCACTCACATCACACGTCAATGCAAACACGTGTGCGATCATGCTAGAATTTCTTCAAGGTGAAGGTGGCTTGCGCGAGGCAACTCCAGAGTTTGTTGATGCACTGCTTGTTGCACAGCAAGATCATGGAGTTCTCATCATTGCCGACGAAGTGCAAGCAGGGATTGGTCGAACAGGTTCTTTCTTTTCATTTGAACACCACAACATCAAGCCCGACATTGTGATTTGTGCAAAGGCCATGGGTGGCGGACTACCACTAGGTGCCATCCTTGCAACCGAAGAAGCCGCGGCTCTGTTTGAACGCGGAATGCATGGCACCACGTACGGTGGTAATGCTGTTGCATGTGCTGCGGGCATTGCCGTTCTCGAAGAAGTACGCGATGGACTGATGGAACATGTCCAACACATCGGGTTGTACTTGCAAGCGCAGTTGTTGGAGGTACAACGCAAGTATCCTGGTCTTGTTCACGAGATACGCGGACGTGGTTGCATGCAGGGCGTCGTGCTCAGCGTAGATGCCGCACCGTTTGTGCAAGCTCTTCTAGAGCGAGGCGTGATTGCAAATGCAACGGCCGGAACAGTGATTCGCCTTGTGCCGCCGTACGTCATCACAGAGGCCGACGTAGATGTATTCGTCGCAGCTCTTTCCGATGTACTCGCCAACGCGTGAACTGTCGCACTGCCTGTGCCGCGTGTTGCATTGCGCCTTCCATTACGTCGGCCATTCCTGGTATGCCCAACGGAAAACCAGCAGGAGTGCCGTGTGTACAGCTCAACAACGATCTCTCGTGCAAGCTTTTCGGTCTGCCAGAACGTCCTGCATTCTGTGGAACGCTTCAACCACGCGAAGACATGTGTGGTTCGTCGCGCGAGGAGGCCATGCAGATACTGGTGCAACTAGAGGAATCGACGAAGCCATCTACATAACTGGCGGCTTCTACTGTACTCTAACGAACATTGCATGAAACCCACCTAGACGCGTGGAGCCTGTAATGCCGTAGACTCCGGCAGCGAGTGATGAAAGTTCTATGGGGACGGATACACTACCGGCTACAGTCGCTTGAGGAAGAACAACGTCTACATGAGCGATGCAAACACCGCAGTTGTCTACAACGCGAATTGTACATCCCAGGCCTGCAATTGCCTCGGCATGTTCAAGTTGTAGAGTAGATGTAGCATTCGCAGGTTGTGGAAACACCAACGCATGAATTTGTAACTCCGTTAGAGATTGCATCTCTACTGTAGAACTTGCGCCTACCGTACTCTCATAACGATAGTATCCATTCGACGTAGCGATATGCAACATCCCATCTTCCGAAAAGACTGCGGAAGAAATGGCGTGTGGCGTTTGTGGAAGACCTTCCAGCAAATCCCAAGTGCCTCCGCCATCGGATGATGTCAGAATGCGATCACGGGCTGTCCAAGAGATCAGTCCATGTACACTGAATGCAACGTTGCACTCCGAAGCGAGCCAAGGTCCATGATAGGGTACACTTTGCATCGTGGTCCATGTTCGTCCCAAATCTGTAGAACGAATCAGGTGCAATTCGTTGAGTTCGACCGAACTGGCAAGGACGGTGGCGTGTGAGCAGCTCGCCCAAAGTGTACTGTCAACCGAGCGATATCCAAGAGAATACACGAAGTCGCAGCCATCTGGTAACGCAGACTCAGACCAAGAAACCCCGTCGTTGAACGAGGTCCAAATTCCTCCTACGACAGTGTCTTGAACCTGGCCATCACTATCCATCACATAGCCTCGCTTTCCAGCGATGAGAACACCAGGCCCTGCCTCTACCAATGCAGTAAGTGTCGCACGACCATCTCCGATTGATCCGAGTGGTGTGAACGGCTGACCATTCTCTCTGCGGACGAATGGTCGTCGGAAACCCACGTATGCACGACCTGATGCGCCTTGTGTAAAGAACGTTGTCGTATCACTAAACAGCAACGTATCGGCTATACCTGGACGTATGAATGTAGATGATGTACCACCTACAACCACGCCATTTCCCGCATTCCAGACAAGCGCATGACCGAAAAGAAACTGACGATATCTGTTGATGTTGTCATCAACTGCCAGGTGAACAAGGCGTTCAACGGCTCGACCACGAAGAATACATGTTGTGTCTGAGGCAAATTCTCCAACATCTCCGAGTCTATCGAACGAGAATCGAGCATTGCCCACAACAACAATCTTCTCAATGGGAATTGCGGTTGCACGATCATACGGATCGTCTATCATCCCTCCAATCGTTACTTCACCTGTTTTCGGGCTGAGATTGAGTACACGTCCGCCTTCTACAAACGCTGTCGCCACTCCTTCTTTGTACGACAAAAGGTCCGGTTGGATCGTCGCAAAGCTCGAGGGCAATACAACCGCAATCTTAGAATCAACGTTTACCAGCACGCGCGCAAGTTTGTTGTTGAGAAGCGAGAGGTTCACGACGAAAGTTGAACTATCAAGCTCTACAATTCTGCCCCACGATCTCGAAGGCAGGAGGAATGAATCTTGATGAAGACTGTATTGTGTTTGTCCATGCACGATGATTAGCTCTTTTGGAGCGTCGGCACAAGAAACAACGACCGCCCCACCACAGAGCTGTGTTGTTTCTCCCACAAATGTCGAGTCAATCTGTAGGGTGTCCGACGTGCGGATAATGAATGGCAGCAGGGAGGAGTCAGTCTTGGATGAACGATAGAAGGAATGACTTGCCCTCGATGTTGCAATGCCAAACAAGGTAGAGTCGCTCAAACGATAGACCCTCGCAATGACATTCGGAAGCCAATGTTGTTGATAGGAACGGCTTGCATAGTCCACCATGTACCACTGACTAGGTGCATTTGATCTCACTGCAAACGTCCCATCTCGCAATTGAAACACAGTAATGTTGTTGGGCCGAACGAGTGAATCTGGCACCGGGATGGACATCCACGTATCGCCGCAATCGGTTGTGTAGAGCTTGTGGAATTTGGCGGTGCCATTGTGTTGCAGTATCCACGAGTCGAAACCTGAAACACCTTTAAATTTCATTCCTTGCAATGCAGTTCGAGAGTAGGGCGTCCACTGCACTCCACCATCATCGGACCTATAGGCAGTGCCCTCCGAGCCAAATGCATTGTCGACTCCGGCTACTAAAATCACATTAGCGCAAAGCCATCCAACACTCGGCGCGTATTGGAGTGAACTTGCCTCTGCGGGACTCATGTATGCTCGAAAAGTTCGTCCGGCATTATGTGAAACGATAGGCCCAAGGCTACATGCCATAGTGACGAGTGTGGATCCATTCGAAGCAAACGTCGATATTCTCCCGTCTGTCGTCTGCGGACAAATCACATGGCTCGACCAGACTTTCGTTGCCACCTGCGGTTGAACACTTTGCAGCGCGAGAATCAGGAGCAGTACACTTGCATGGATGAGACGCATCGATTTCTCCGAACTAATGTATCACGTGTAGATCGCCGAGCGTCCAAACTTACATCTCTAACAAGTAAATGCAGTGTCTGCAGTATTGTGTCGCGTGAGCTCGGAATGTGAATCCTCTGACGCTATTGCTAGTAACCGTAGATTGCAACCATGCGATACTTCCTTACCGCCATTCTGATCATGCAATCTGGTTTCACTACCCTCCTACAAGCCCAAGACGATACTACAGCGTCGCCCATCGACGTTCATTTTCAGATGACTACGGTAACGCAATATCACCCTGCATTTCGCGCGTCATATAGCGGCGCGAACAGCATGTCGGATTCTTCAGAAGCTGCCACGTCGCTCACGACAACGTTCTTCTTTACGTGGCATTTATCGTCGAACATCTTGTTACGCTTCGATCCGGAGTTAGCAGGTGGTGCTGGACTCAGTCGTGCACTTGGTGCCGCGGGATTTCCAAATGGCGAGACGTTTCGTGTTGGCGACCCAACGCCTCAAGCATACGTCGCTCGACTGTATGCGCAGTTCCTTCTTCAGCCGTCAGCCAATGACGAACTGCGAATCACGGCGGGAAAGTTTAGCCTGTCGGACTTCTTTGACAACAACACCTACTCCCACGATCCGCGAGGTCAGTTCTTGAATTGGTCGTTCATGAGCAATGGAGCCTGGGACTATGCGGCGAACACACGCGGATATACAATGGGACTCGTGCTGGATTACACACGAGGCGCGTTCGGTGCGCGGATTTCGACTACGCTCGTGCCAGCGACGGCCAACGGACCCGAGCTCGAGTGGGATCTTTCGCGCGGTCATTCGGAAACAGTCGAACTACAGTATCAATATGACGACGACGAAACACCTGGCACACTTCGCATTCTTGGCTATCTCACACACGCCAATATGGGCAGCTATGTCCAAGCAGTTGCAGAGGCACAACCAGGAACGGCGCCAAGTGTGGTGAGCACTCGGCAAGTAGGTCGAACAAAAGTTGGTGTAGGTGTGAACCTCGAGCAGGGGCTGAATTCATGGCTCGGCCTGTTCGCACGCGCCGGATGGAACGATGGTGCGAACGAAACATGGGCTTTCACAGAGATCGACCGAACCGCCACCATTGGACTCTTGGCCAACGGCGTGCACTGGGGAAGAAAGCAAGACTATGTTGGTGTTGCCGTGGCCGTAAATGGTATTTCCGAAGCACATCGCACCTATCTTGCTCGCGGTGGACTTGGTTTTATGGTCGGAGATGGCGCACTAACCTACGCGGATGAGATCATGTCGGAAGTCTACTATCGCATTCATATGCACGATCAAAACTTCTGGGTCACACCTACCTATCAACTGTTGATGCAACCCGGATATAACGCAGATCGCGGTCCGGTGCACGTCCTTTCCATTCGCGTTCACGTGGAGTTTTAATGCATCCGATCTTAATCACGTGTCCGCTCGAAATGCCTCGCCTCCTTGCCGCCGAAGTAGAAGCCCTTGGCTTACCAATCGTTGCTATGCATAAGGCGGGCGTCGAAACGCAAGGCACTCTCGAAGACTGTATGCGATTGAATTTGTGGCTTCGCACTGCGCACCGTGTGCTGTTGCGACTGCATGAGTGGACGGCAACAACGCCCGACGCAATGTATGCAGGCGTCAAGAGCGTGGAATGGGAACGATGGATTGATCCCGATGGATATGTGAGCATTGTTTCGAGTGTGAAAACACCAAGCATCGATAATTCGTTGTTTGCGAATGTGAAGTGCAAAGACGCCGTGGTCGATCGTATTCGCGACAAGACCGGTCGCCGCCCTGATAGCGGGTCGAGCAACGACTACGCCGTCTTGTATCTGTATTGGCACGCCGATATAGCCATGATCTACGTAGACACGTCCGGCACGTCGCTCAGCGACCGCGGCTATCGATTGAACCCACACAAAGCCCCCATGCGCGAGACCCTCGCCGCCGCCGTTATCCTCTCCATGCAGTGGGAGCCCGGCACGTTCTTTGTGAACCCAATGTGCGGTAGCGGAACACTTGGCATCGAGGCAGCACTCATAGGCATCAATCGCGCCCCGGGTCTCACGCGCAAAAACTTTGGCTTCATGCACGTGCAACCGTACGATCCAAACGTGTTTGAGGCGATGGTGAAGGAGGCAAGGAGCAAGGAACGGAAGAGTAAATCTCCGTTTGTGCTGTGCAGTGATAACGACCGACGTGCTATCGAGGCAACGCGCGAGAACGCCAAGGCCGCGGGCGTTCTGCACTTGATCGAAACTGGTGTGTGCGACTTTACCGAAACACCCATTCCGCCCGCACCTGGAGCCATTGTATTGAATCCGGAGTATGGTATGCGATTGGGGAACGTTTCTACATTGATTGACGTGTATGCAGATATAGGCGACTTCTTCAAACAGAAGTGCAAAGGCTATTGGGCCTACATCTTTACTGGCAACATCGAACTCGTGAAGCACGTGGGATTGGCTGCCAAGAAGCGCACAGTGTTGTACAGTGCGGATCTTGAGTGCAGACTCTTCGAGTACGAGATCTATGATGGAAGCAGACGTCCCCCCAAGGCTGTATCGGAGGCGTAAGACCGCGCCCAATGCGGGGTTTCGTATTTTGCCGACATGATTAAGATTACCCTCCCCAACGGCGATGTGCGCGAAGTGGCCTCCGGTACTACCGGTATGGAACTCGCAAAGAGCATCAGCGAAGGTCTGGCGCGCGTTGCGCTGGGCATAATAGTGAATGATATTCCGTACGACCTTTCTCGCCCAATCACGGCAGATGCGTCGGTACGCATCGTCACGTTCGACGACGAAACCGGTCGTGAAATCTTCTGGCACTCAACCGCCCACGTGATGGCAGAAGCGCTCGAAGCGCTGTATCCCGGAACAAAGTTCGGCATCGGACCTCCTATCGAGCAGGGCTTCTACTACGACGTAGATCTGCCAGGAGATAAGAAGTTGAGCGTCGAAGACCTGCCCGCCATCGAAGCCAAAATGGTAGAGCTCGTGAAGCGCGACGCACCGTTTGAGCGTGTCGAAATGAACTGGGCCGACGCTGTTGCCTACTTCACAGAGAAGAACGACGAATACAAACTCGAGCTCCTTGAAGGTTTGAAGGAAAGCGAAATCACGTTCTACCGACAAGGCGCATTCACCGATTTGTGCAGAGGTACACACGTACCCGGCACCGGAATGATTAAGTATCCGAAGCTCTTGTCAATAGCTGGCGCGTACTGGCGTGGTGACGAGAAGCGCAAGCAGCTTACACGTATCTATGGCGTGTCGTTCCCAAAGAAGCAGCAACTCGAAGACTTCATCAAGCAGCGCGAAGAGGCAGAGCGCCGCGATCACCGCAAGCTTGGACGAGAGCTCGAGATCTACATGATTACGCCGATGATTGGTGGAGGACTACCGGTGTGGCTTCCAAATGGAACACTCCTGCGTAGACGTCTCGAAGCATTCTTGCGCGAAGAGCAAACCAAGCGTGGGTATCAGGAAGTGATTACACCTCACATTGGCAATCTGGAGCTGTACAAAACTTCTGGTCACTATCCGTACTACGCAGAGTCGCAGTTCGCGCCAATTCAAATCGAGGATGAGTACTATTTGCTCAAGCCGATGAACTGTCCGCATCACCATCAGATCTATTCGTCGAAGCCACGGTCGTATCGCGATCTGCCGTTGCGCCTTGCTGAATTCGGTACGGTGTATCGCTATGAGCAGTCAGGCGAACTGAATGGGTTGTCGCGCGTTCGTGGATTTACGCAAGACGATGCTCACATTTACTGTACGCACGATCAGCTCAAGCAAGAAATCAAGAATGTTGCGGAACTCACCCAGATGGTCTTCGCCACCTTCGGTATGGAAGTGAGTACACGACTTTCTTTCCGCGACGAGAATGAATCGAAGTACGGAGGCGATATCGAGTTCTGGAACATCGCACAACAAGAGATCAAGGATGTTGCAGACGAGATGGGACTCGACTACTTTATCGGTCTGGGCGAAGCTGCCTTCTACGGTCCGAAGATCGACTTCATTGTGCGCGATGCCATTGGCAGAAAGTGGCAGCTTGGCACGGTGCAAGTAGACTATGTGATGCCAGAGCGTTTCAACCTTGAATACACTGGCAGCGACAATGCAAAGCACCGTCCGGTAATCATTCATCGTGCGCCGTTCGGCTCGATGGAGCGCTTTATCTCGATTCTCATTGAGCACTATGCCGGAAACTTCCCGTTCTGGTTGGCTCCGTCGCAAATAAGTGTGTTGCCAATTGCAGATTCGCACTACTCGTATGCAACAGATCTGACGGCTGAACTCGAGGCCATGGGATTCCGAGTTCACATTGATCTTCGCAACGAGAAGATCAGTCGCAAGATTGCAGAAAGTGAGCAGAAGAAGGTTCCGTATGCTCTTGTGATCGGCTCGAAAGAGATCGATGCAAATGCCGTTGCCGTACGAAAGCATGGCGAAGGTGATAAGGGCACAATGTCGGTGGTAGATGTAAAAGCACTCTTCACCTCATTAAATGTACCGGGCGCATGATACAGCGATTCCGATTTGTAATTGCTTCGCTGTTGGTACTTGTTGGTACCGGATTGTTTCTTGCATTGCAGCGACCCGCCGCCTCGATCCCTGCCAGTTTTGGAGCAATCCTGTTTGCACTCACTCTGCTTGCACGAAAAGAACAATTTGAAAAGCCTGTATTCCAGGCATCGGCTGCGGTGATGGTGTTTGGCTTGCTTGCTACGGTGCTTTCTCTTGGCAGGGCCGTACGTGTTGCATTTGGCATGGAAACTGAATTCAAACCTGAAGTGTGGCCGTTGGCCGCAATGTCCATTCTCTGTGGAGTATATGTGTCGTATGTAATCCGTTTGATGTTTCGCGCGCGTACCGCAGCCGTGATTCTTGTGCTCGTCCTCTGTGGCGTTGTCTCTATGCAGGCACAGAAGTCGTACAAGAAGTCGCCATCTGCAACGAAGAAGGTCGCTCTTACGGCGAACGCTGAGTTCTTTATCGATCCCAAGGTGTGGGAGAAGAACAAGCAGGTTTCGATTGAGGGTTCAGATATAGAATACACACACAAAGATGGAACAGCCTTTGTCGCTATCATTTCGCAGAAGCAATTCTTGAACATCGATACTTTTATCGATGCATTTGTGGAAGGCATGAGAGAATCCGCAAAAGAAGTAACGCTTCAGGAACGCGCGAACATTACCGTGAATGGAACGCCTGTTACGGCCTGCATGATTGTGATGAAGGACGAGGGTGTGGATGTGACGTACTTGGTGTACTTCTACTCTGGAACCAAGGGCATGGTGCAGGTACTGAGCTACTGTGGTACCGAGATTTTTGGAGAAATGAGTTCGGTGATGCAAACCGCATTGAACGGACTGGTGGTGAAGAAGTGATCGTTCGCGACCGAATTCGGTGGAGCGATTGTGACCCAGCGGGGATCATGTACTTCGGGACATGCACGAGGTTGTTTGAGATTGCCGAGACAGAGTTGATGCGAGACTGCGGATATCCGTATTCCGATGCCGGAATGAAAGCGCTTGGAGTGTATATCCTGCGCGTGCAGTATCACGTCGACTTCCTCGCGCCGGTCCTCCTCGATGACGAAGTTGATATTGAATTGCACATCGGCGAGATTGGTCGTGCATCGTTCCGACAAGATTTCACCATCGTGCGACTGCACAACGAGCAACGTACCGAGGCGGCGCGTGGCACCTGCACGACGGTGTGCGTAGACACCACAACGCGCAAGGCAAAGCGCATTCCTGATGATCTGCGTGCAGCACTTGCACGCCACCTCACGAACACAGAGGATGCAACATGAGTAAGCGAGAGAACGCTCTTCACGACAAACTCGACGAGAAAGCCACGAAGCTTGGTATTGGCTCGCATAGTCGCCACATCTTTTTGTGCGCAGACCAATCGAAGCCCAAGTGTTGTAGCATGGAGGAAGGGATGAAGGCCTGGGACTATCTGAAAGATCGTCTTTCAGAGTTAGACCTTAGTGAGCCCGGAAAAGTGTTTCGGACAAAGGCGAACTGTTTGCGCGTATGCGTGATGGGACCCATCGCCGTTGTGCATCCTGAGAACGTGTGGTATCATTCTTGCACGCCAAAAGTTCTTGAACGTATTATTCAAGAGCATTTGATTGGCGGCGTGCCGGTAGAGGAATACAGAATTCACGATGGACATTGAATCGTTCAGGTCGTACTGTCTTGCGAAGCCCGGCACGTCGGAAGACCTGCCGTTTGGTCCAGACACGCTCACGATTCGTGTAATGGGAAAGATATTTGCCTTTGCCGGATTGGACTCCGTCCCATTGTCTGTGTCGTTGAAAACAGATCCTGAACTCGCCATCGACCTGCGTGAACGCTATGACGCCATTCGGGGCGCCTATCACTTGAACAAAAAGCACTGGAGCTCGGTGCGCATGGATGGTAGTGTACCGATGAACGTGATCACCACGATGATTGATGCATCGTATGCGCTGGTGGTAGGCGGACTCAAAAAGTCTGAGCGAGAACAACTCGCCCTGATCACTTGATCATAGATCGTACAAACACGTGCAGTACGATGTAGGAGAGTACCGCTGGTACAATCACTGCCACATACACAGAGCCCTTTCGTAGTCGAGGGATCCAACGTTTTGGAATCCGCTTAAAGCTCACCACAGCATTGCGAATTCCATGCACCAAGTGGAACGAGAGCATGGCCATCGCAATTACATAGAAGGCTGTGTACCACACGCTCGAGAACGCCATCTGCGCCTCTGCATAGAGGTTGATCGAATCGACCATCATGATGCGATTCGGCACAAAGAATCGCCACAGGTGCACAACCATAAAGAGTAGAATGGCAAGGCCAGTGTATGAGACATATCGCGTGAAGAGATTCTTCGGTGCTCGAAGATGCGATTTCTGCTTTAAGATTTGCTTGTGATGAAAGCGGATCTTATAGCCAATGACGATATGTCCGATGAAGAGAGCAAAGAGTGCGACTTCGAGAACGCGCACCAAGATGGAGTGTCCAAGAGTGGCGGTATACCATTGGTAGGGCGCCGGGTCTGTGAGGAGCAGCAATAAATTGCCAACCATGTGCTCTACAAGAAACACGAGCAACAAGATGCCCGTTGTTGCCTCTGCGTTCTTTCTTCCAACGGCAGACGTGAACCAAGAACGGGGATTCATGTGGTGAATTCCGCTACCACTTCTTGCACACTGCGCGAGGCCATCACCTTGGATCCGAAGAGCTCGTTGTGATGTGCCTGGAGTGCCGCGGCAAACTCAGATCGATACCTATCATACTCACGATGCGACTCACACATGTAGCTTGTGATATATGTCACGTGCGAATCCATCGCTGGTTCATGCAGGCGAGTGAACCGTGCCTCCTTCCAAACCCTTGTGGCCATCACATCTGGAATGTGGATTGTTTGCATCCATTGCGACCATTCGTCTGCAAGATCTACAGGCACCACAACAGATACGGCGTAGAGAATCATGTGGGGAGAGTTTTCGGTAGTGATGAACGCAACAAAGTAGAACCAACAATGGCGCTGATGAAGGATCCAACGAGGATGCTGAGTTTCGCAACTTCAAGGTCTTCATTGGACGTGAAGGCCAGGTGTGCAACAAACAGTGCCATCGTAAATCCGATACCGCACAAGATGGATACGCCATAAATGTTGCGCATGGTAACGTTGGCCGGAAGTTCCGCCCAATGCAGGCGCACGCTTAGCCACACGGCGAACGACACGCCCAGTTGCTTCCCAAGGAAGAGCCCCAGGATAATGCCGAGCGAGACGGGGGAGATAAGGTGTGTGACGACGCTACTGTTGAATGCCACACCGGCATTGACAACGGCGAAGAGTGGCATAATGCCAAAAGAAACCCAGGGCTGTAGGCTATGCTCAATGCGATGCAGTGGCGATTGCACGTGCTCGCAGAGAGATTCCAATGCGTGGATGGCGTCGTTTTGTTCTTCCTCTCTGGCGACAATCCTGTTCACCAGTTCTCGTGTTCGTTGCAGGAATGACCGTTGGTCAATGCGAGAGCGAGATGGAATGCAGATTGCGAGGACGACGCCGCTGATTGTTGGATGCACGCCGCTCGACAGAAAACACAACCAAAGCGCGATGCCGGCAAGGGCGTAGAACAACAGCGAGTGAACGTTCGATCTGTTGCCGATAATCAAGATCACAACGATGACGGCGGCCCATAGAAGACTAGCAACATGAAGTGTGCTTGTATAGAACAAGGCGATCACCACAACGCTCAAGAGGTCGTCTACAATAGCAAGAGCCGCAAGGAATATCTTCAAACCAAGTGGCACGCGTTTGCCCAGCAACGCAAGAATTCCTAAGGCAAAGGCTATGTCTGTTGCAACGGGTACGGCCCAGCCACGAATGGCGGGGGTTCCAATGTTAAAGACGGCATAGATGAATCCAGGAACGAGCATGCCGCTCACAGCGGCAATCATAGGAAGCATGGCCTTTTTTCGCGACGACAGTTCGCCGATGAGAAGCTCACGCTTGATCTCGAGTCCAACCACCAAGAAGAATACCACCATCAATCCATCGTTGACAAAATGCTCGATGGTGAAATCAAGTCGAAACGCGTCGACAGTGATTTGCAGCGGGGTGGCAAGGAGCGCGTGATACGACGCCGAGAACGGCGAGTTGATCCATGCGAGAGCGAATGCCGTGCAGGCAACGATAACGATACCTGCCGACGTGGACGACTGGAAGAACTCTTGGAATGTAGTAGCGATGGATGTGCGGGTAGCACGTATCATAACAACTGCTCGCAGTAACGACGATAGTCAGAACGGGGAAGGGCCTCGACGGTCGCTCTAAACTCATCATGTGAAATGAAGCCGCGATTCAGAGCCACTTCCTCTAGACAACCTATCTTCAGTCCTTGTCGCTTTTCAATTGCATGAATGAACGTACCGGCTTCGATCAAACTCTCGGGCGTTCCGGTGTCGAGCCATGCAATGCCGCGACCCATCTGAATCACACGCAGGCGGTTCTGTTTCCAGTACTCTGCATGGACATCGGTGATCTCGAGCTCACCACGTTTGCCTGGCTTGAGGGCGGCGGCGATCGCGCATACGTCGGGCGTATACACGTAGAGTCCGGGAATTGCGAGAGACGACTTCGGGTGCTCGGGTTTCTCTTCAATGCTCACAATGCTTCCGTCGGCAGCCAGTTCCACAACGCCATAACGTTCAGGATCTGTAACACGGTATCCAAACACCGTTGCACCATCGGTCACATCCAGCGCTGTACGTAGGAAGTCAAGTTTTCCGTAAAAGAGGTTGTCGCCCAAGATCAGACAAACATTGTCGTTGCCGATGAAGTCACGGCCTATCAAAAACGCCTCGGCAATGCCGCGTGGTGCGTCTTGAATGCGATACGTGATGGAGATACCCAATCGGGCCCCATCGCCGAGCAGGCGCTCAAACGTGGGGGTATCTTGCGGCGTTGAGATGATCAACACTTCGCGTATGCCGGCCATCATGAGAGTGGACAGCGGATAGTAGATCATCGGCTTGTCGTACACGGGCTGCAGCTGTTTCGAGAAGGCTGCCGTCATCGGATAAAGACGGGTGCCGCTGCCTCCGGCAAGGATGATGCCTTTTGTGGTGGTGGACATGGGGCGCAATCTACGACAAAGCTGTCAGTCGTTGTCTGCGTCCGCCATTGGTTCCAGCGGGTTAAAGGCGCTCTGCTCGTCGTTCACGGCACGATGCCGCACAAGCTTGGCTTCTACTAAGAAGATCACATTCTCGGCAATGTTCGTTGCGTGGTCTGCCACGCGTTCAACGTCGTGCAAGGCGATCAGCAAACTTGCGCCAGTGTCGATCAACGTAGCGTCTGACTTCATCAACTCCACCACTTCGGACCGCAGTGAATCATAGAGCGTGTCTACCGTGCTGTCTGTTGGCAGAATGTGGGCGGCCATTTCTGGGTCGTTATTGATGAAGGCATCAAGACTAGCCTTCAACATTTTAAACATAATCGACGTGATGCGCGAGAAGTGGATCCGACGTGCCATTTCGACGGCGGTTGGCGTGTGAAGCACCATCGAGGCAAGCTCAGAAGCAATATCACCAATGCGCTCCAGCTCGTTGTTGATTTTCACGGCCGTGAGCAACAAGCGAAGGTCGGATGCCACCGGTTGGTTCAGTGCGAAGATCCGCTGACATTGCTTATCGATTTTCAAATCGAGCTTATCTACTTTATCGTCTCGCTCCGTAACGATTTTTGCCAGCTCCACATTGCCCTCGTTCAGAGCTCGAATAGCAAACTCCATTTGCT
Organism: Kapaibacterium sp. (SeqCode); assembly: GCA_038202665.1. Classification (GTDB taxonomy): domain Bacteria; phylum Bacteroidota; class Ignavibacteria; order Kapaibacteriales; family Kapaibacteriaceae; genus Kapaibacterium. Next base: position 13,963 of record JBBRES010000004.1, read on the forward strand.
CCTCAACAAGCGAACCCATTCGTATCAAACGAGTACGAAGCTTATCGATGTCTTCTTCAAATGATCTATTCATCGTCTGTTCCTTGAGATCAACCGAATCGTCCGGTGATGTAATCTTCTGTTTCTTTTTTGGAGGGACTTGTAAAAATAGTCCGTGTTCGATCGAACTCGATGAGTTTTCCCATCAAGAAAAAGCCCGTGTAGTCACTAACACGAGCTGCCTGCTGCATGTTGTGCGTGACAAGCACGATGGTGTATTGGTCTTTGAGTTGCGTGATAAGTTCCTCTACCTTCGCCGTTGAAATCGGATCCAAGGCAGAGCAGGGCTCATCCATGAGCAGGATTTCGGGATTCACAGAAACGGCGCGCGCAATGCATAGACGTTGTTGCTGTCCGCCCGAAAGTCCAAGAGCCGAATGATGGAGTCGGTCCTTCACTTCGTCCCAGAGCGCAGCCCGATGCAGGCTCGACTCCACAACTTCTTCCAACTCGGACTTGCTCTTCTTGCCAGTAAGGGTCAGGCCGTACGTGATGTTCTCGAAGATGGACTTCGGGAATGGCGTCGACTTTTGAAACACCATACCAATGCGACGTCGTAGGGTGACAACATCCACATCGCTATCGTACACGTCAATGCCATCCACTTCCATAAGGCCGGTGTGCTTCGTGGATTCGATCAAGTCGTTCATGCGATTGATCGAACGTAAGAAGGTACTCTTCCCGCATCCGGACGGACCGATAAACGCCGTGACTCGGTTCTCGTGCATGTCGATATTGATATCGAACAACGCCTGTTTCTGTCCGTAGAAAAACGAGAAGGCCTGCGTCCGAGCTTTTATTGAGGTTTCTTTTGCCATGATCAAGCCTTCGTGCGGAGTCGGGAGCGAATGTAGATCGCAGTAAAATTCAACAGGAATGTCAGACCAAGCAAGACAAGAGTTGTTGCGTACTGTAGTGGCAGTGCTTTCTCTACATCGGGCGACTGTGTAGCGAGTACGTACAAGTGATAGCCCAAGTGCATGAACTTTTCGGTAAGACCCACGTTGCCATCCATCGAGTAGGCAACGCCTACAAAGAGAATGGCAGCCACTTCACCAGCTCCGCGACTTACCGCAAGGATCGATCCTGTGAGAATGCCAGTAACGCTGTTCGGCAACACCACCTTGATAATCGTCTGCCACTTTGTTGCGCCGAGTGCAAGTGAAGCTTCGCGCAATTCGCGAGGCACTGCACGCAACGATTCTTCCACGGCCACGATCACCACCGGAAGCGTAAGCACGGCCAACGTTGCGGAGCACCAGAGGAGACTCTCTTGCCCAAACACCTTTGCCTCCATGCTGCCATACAACACTCCATCCATTCCTTTCCCAAGGAATTGCACGAAGAAGCCGACGCCGAACAACCCGAAGACGATGGATGGAACACCCGCGAGCGTATTCACGGCAAAGCGAACACCGCGTGCGAAAACACTGTTCTGCTTTGCGTATTCGTTGAGGTAGATGGCCGTAGCCGTACCGACTGGGACGCCGAGGATCGACATGATCAAGACCAACAAAGCCGTTCCGAAAATGGCGGGGAAGATGCCGCCTTCCATGTTGTTATTGCGTGGTGCTTCAGAGAGAAACGACCACGATAAATGCTGCGCACCGCCAACAATGAAAATGCCGAACATCGAAAGGATCAAGCCCACAATGGCAACAGCAGCGAACGCTGCAACGAGTACGGCAAAGAAACCGAGTACACGCTTAGATGCGGGAAGATGTCCGGAAAAGACTGACACGTATTACTTGCCTTGGAACTTCTTGATGAGTCGGCTCTTGACGTAGAGTTCTGTAACAGCATTCAGACCGAATGAAAACAAAAAGAGCATCGAGCCGAGCAAGAACAAAATGCCGTAGTGCTCTGAGCCCCACACCACTTCGCCCATTTCTGAACCGATGGTTGCCGCAAATGTTCGCGCAGGCTCGAACACACTCCACGTCTTCATTGCAGCATTGCCAGTGGCCATGAGGGCAATCATCGTTTCGCCAAATGCTCGGCCTACACCAAGAAGCACGGCCGCAAACACACCCGGCGCTGCAGCGGGCAACATCACGCGATAGGCGGTTTGCCACTCGGTGCTCCCAAGCGCAAGTGATGCTTCGCGAAGAGTGCGTGGCACGGCCGTGAGCGACTCTTCGGCAATCGAGAAGACAAGAGGGATCACGGCAAGCGAAAGTCCGAACCCACCTACAAGTGCATTTAATCGGAACGATGTGCCAAGGATGTCTTGTAAGAATGTTGCCACTATCGTCAAGCAAAAGAATCCGATCACCACAGAGGGGAATCCCGCAAGGAGTTCAATGGTTGGCTTCACAATGTTACGAACACGGGCCGAGGCGAAGAAGGCGGTGTAAAGGGCGGCAAGGATGCCGAGTGGCGCACCAATTGCAATTGCGACGATCGTTGTTTTCGCCGTTCCAATGAACAATGGTATCAAGCCGAACTTCGGGTTCTCGGACACGGGCTGCCAGATTGAACCAATGAGTTTTTCCCACAAATTCTTTGGGGCCTCGACCGCATCTTCCTTTGAAGGTGCCTGCGCAGTTTGCGGTGTTGGTTCCTCGATGGTCGCGTCAGGATTATAGACATCCTGATCGTTCGCATTAGCTGGTGCAACAGTTGCCGTGTCTTCTTCGTCGGGGTTGTACACTTCCTGCTGTTGATCTGCGGCACCGGCAGAAGCAGAAACAGCGGCCGAGGCCGCTGCTTGCGATTGTTGTGTTCCTGTAAAGAGTCCAGCCGCTTCTCGAAACACGAAGATGAAGATCAAAAAGATCACCAAGATCGAGATCGATGCCACGATACGAAGAGTCCATTCCGCGATATGCTCGCCGAATCGTTTACTCGTAGCGGTGAATCGATGCATGTGTAGTTCCGGTTACGACTTTTTGATCGGATAGTAGCCAACTTCTTGGACGGTTTTTTGTCCGCCCTTGCCAATCACCCAATCGATGAACTTCTTCGTGTCACCTTCTGGTCTGGCCTTCAGGTAGAAGTACAAAAAGCGTGCAATTGGATACTCATTGTTGAGAATCGTTTTTTGTGTTGGCAGCACGTAGGGCTTCCCGGCTTCAACAGCCACAGCAATGGCCTTCACATTCTTGGCATATGCAGCACCACCGTAACCGATGGCGAACGGATCCTTTGACACGGCATTGATAAGAGCTGCAGTACCTGCCATGTGTTGTGTTTGCGCGGCAAAGTCCTTCTTGCTCAGGACGTGCTCTTTGAAGAACTCATACGTACCAGAATTATTCTCGCGACTATACAGAACGATGGTCTTGTTCGGGCCACCAACTTCTTTCCAGTTCGTGATCTCGCCTTTGAAAATCTTACCGATCTGCTCAATGGTGAGTTGCTTTACAGGGTTGCTCTTGTGCACATACACAGATAGGCCGTCGCGAGCTACTCGAACTTCGATGCCTTTGGAACCGTTCTTGGCCTTGAGCTGATCGATCTCTGCTGGCTTCATCTGACGTGAGGATGCGCAGATGTCGGTTGTACCGTTAATCAGTGCTGCGATGCCAACTCCGGAGCCACCGCCAGTTACTTGAAACTCTACCTTCTTTTTCTCCGGGTACATCTCGGTCCACCGCTGTACCAAGATCACCATCGTGTCCGATCCCTTGATCGTGATACGTTGTGGTGCGGCCGCGGGGAGTAGGGTTGGCAACCACATCAGAAATATGAAGGGAGCCAGTTTACGCAAGAATGTCAGCATGGATCGGAGTCCTGTGAATAGAGTGTACAAATCTACGGAGAGGAAGACCACGGCGAGCGAAGAGATGGAATACATTGCCGTTACGTTTTAGTAACAGAGCAGTAGTTAGATCCCGAGCTCCATTCCGAATCGAATTACCCAGAAATTGGCCTCGGTATTCGTTGCAAGCGAAATCTGCTGGTCGTGCATCACCTCGCTCATCAACTTGATGCGGTGGAGTTTGATGTGGTACACGGCAATTCCGGAAATCGTGTTTTCCTTGAACCCGCCAACTTGACCGCTCATGATAGCGTCTGGTGTTACGGAAGCGTACCGTGCGCCGAATTCTAGGTCGAAAGGGAGGATGTACGAAGCTTGACCCATAAATCCGGAACCCACGACCACAGCGGCTGTGCTCTTTCCGTCGGCACTTGTCGTAATGGGGTTGTCGCAAGAACGTTTTGCCCATTCGCCATATGCTGCGAAGCCATTGTATTTGAAGAGAGCATCAGCATAGAGCGTTGTGGACGAGCGTTGCTCGAAGAGGTTTGTCCCCAACGTACCCCGAGTGCGTGATCCGCGGTTGTTGGCATTGGCAGAAAAGCCAACACTGAGTTTTGGTTTCTGCTCACGGAAAATATCGCCTTCAACGTAGTCCCCGCCTTTAGTGAACGCTCCAAAGGGTAGCACCTCGAGGCGCGCCGTGAACGCGATACCATCTCCAGCAATCTTGCCCTGATTTCGGCCGTCACCGCTCGAAACAGCACCCTTGATCCAAACTGGAATATCACCCAGCCAAACACGATAGTTGGCGAATACTCCAAAGTCACGATCCAGCGTGAAGTTCGAGTTCACCACAGATCGCTCGATGTACTGCATGTCGGCAGACGAAACTACGCGTTGCCGGTTTCCCGGAAGCTTGGCCAATCCAAAGGATACTTGAAGGTCTGGATTGAACTGCCAACCTGCAACAGCATCACGGATGATGTTTGGGAAGCCTTGATCTGGCAAATCAAGGTCGCCCCGAGCGAACGAGATGTGAAAGACGTAGAAAAGTCGCGGGTCGAACAGATAGCCACCCAAGCGAATGCGGGCACGGCGTATTCCAAGCTCAGTGCTGCCGATGTTGGTGATGTTTTCGTCGCTCGAGGTAAAAACTGCTTGATTTTCGATCCGGAAGCGAAGGTTGACCTTTGACATAGAGTCTGAGGTCATAAAGACGATGCCATCGTCGTTAAAGTCAAATGTCCCTGGCCTCGTCATGCCACCTTGCCCAAACGTGGGAAGAATGGTGCCTATGAGGCCAAGAAAAAGACACATAACGAGTGAATAACGCTGCATGGTGAGCCCCATGTATTAAGAAATTGTTAGCGAATTGTAACGCGGCAAAGCTATTGGGAACAATTTCGTAACACTAGTTACGATTTGGTAACACACTTCCTTGCCTATTTTCGCCTTCTATGAAACGCATCGCTGTTTTTACAAGCGGGGGCGATGCCCCTGGAATGAACGCCCACATACGTGCCGTAGAACGCACGGCGCACAAGCACGGCCTAGAAGTGATTGGCATCGTTGGCGGCTATAGCGGCATGATGGCGGGTCATATGGAAGTGCTGGATAGGATCCGCACGGCCAACATTCTTGATCGTGGAGGCACGGTCTTGAAGACCAGTCGGTGTCCAGAATTTCTGGAGCCCGAAGGCCGGTCGCAGGCCATGGAGCAATTGCGTTCACATGGCGTGGACGGAGTCATTGCCTGTGGTGGTGATGGAACGTTTCACGGCGCTCATCTCCTGTTTGAGGAGCACGGAATTCCGATCGTTGGAACTCCCGGCACGATCGATAACGATCTGTGGGGCACCGACTTCACCATCGGCTATGATACGGCCATCAATACGGCAGCAGAGGCCATTGATAAGATTCGCGATACGGCAGATTCGCACGGTAGGTTGTTCTTTGTAGAAGTTATGGGACGTCACGCAGGGTTCATCGCCATGGACGTAGGCGTTGCCTGCGGTGCAGAGTATATAGCCGTACCGGAATCGATGACGGATATCGAAGAACTCTATAAGCGGATCATTGCCCAAGGTAGAGATCAACGCACGATCGTGATCGTTGGCGAGGGAGATGAACTCGGCGGCGCCTACAAACTGTCGCAACTCATCGAAGAACGCTACGGACTCACTTCAAAGGTTTCTATTCTTGGTCACATGCAACGCGGCGGATCGCCTACGGTTCGAGACCGGGTTCTCGCAGCTCGACTTGGTGCTGTTGCCGTGCAGGCACTCGTGGATGGAAAGACTGATGTGATGGTAGGCGAGGTGGCAGGGCGGGTAGAAATCGTACCGCTTGCCGATACATGGTCGCATCGTAAGTCTGTTCCCGCCTATCTGATCGAGCTTGCAACAATGCTTGTGTAATTGAACTTTACGTGAGGACGAACATGACACCGACGTTTTTAAATGTAATCCAGATCTATCAAGTAGAGGGCATGGTTGCTCTCGGTAAAATGTTGAACCCGGCAACGAACGAGATCACGCGGAGCCTTGAGCATGCGCGTTATGTGATCGATGTGCTGGACATCATCAAAGAGAAGACAAAGGGAAATCTTACATCTGAAGAAGATCGATTTCTGGAACAGACCGTTAGTACACTGAAGCTCAATTTTGTCGAAGAGCAGAAAGCACAACCAGCATGAGGCGTTTCGGTCTCCTTGCCTATGCTTCAAAGCCGGAAGCGGTTCGATGGGCCACGCATGTTGCGGCTCGCTTGTTAGAAGAGCGCGCAGCGGTGTACGTAGACGAAGCACTCGGTGCATTGCTACCGGAGGAAACTGCCGCGCAATGTGAAGTAATCAATTGGAATGAGTACGAGAAGTTCACCGATACGGTGATCACCTTTGGTGGCGATGGCACGTTGCTTTCGGCTGCCAAACTGCTGATTGGTTCTGAGATTCCGATTATGGGAGTGAATGTTGGTCGACTTGGATTCTTGGCCGAATTCAGCGTCGACATGCTCGACGATGCAATCATGGACGTTCTCAAAGGGAACTACCGAATCGTCGATCGTACCACTCTCGAAACAACCTTGAATGGCAAAACACATTATGCCATCAACGAGATGATCGTCGAACGATCCGGTTCCGGCAAGATGATTTCCATTCGTGCTTTTGTCAACGAACATCACGTTGCAGACTATCGCGCCGATGGTGTGATTCTGACAACACCTACGGGTTCGACAGCGTATTCTCTAGCGGCCGGTGGACCTATCATTGCGCCGTCTGCACAGGCACTGTGCCTGACGCCCATCTCTCCACATACACTCACGCTTCGTCCGTTGATTATACAAGATCAGAGTGAAGTGCGTTTTGAATTCCCCGCGAGTGATGCGCAAGCACAACTTGTGGTGGATGGTCAGATCGTGGGCACCCTTACACAAGGAATGACGCTTACCATTCGAAAAAGCGAGCATCTGGTGAAGCTGATCAAACGTGCCGATAGCACGTACTACGATCTTCTGCGAGAGAAACTCTTATGGTCTGTAGACGCAACGCGTAAATGAAGCGCGAACTCTCGTTGGTGCAGGCAACGGCCATTAACATGATCGACATGGTGGGCATCGGTCCGTTCTTGACCACGGCCGTCGTTGCCTCAACATTGGGATTCGGTCCCTACGCCATCCTCGCCTGGGTAATCGGTGCTGTACTCTCGTTTTTCGACGCCTGTGTATGGAGTGAACTTGGCGCACGCATGCCCGAGGCCGGTGGCTCGTATGCGTTCCTTCGAGAGTCGTACGGACGCAGCGGACTCGGCCGACTAATGTCGTTTCTCTTCGTCTGGCAAACCACGTTTCAAGCACCACTTGTCGTTACGTCCGGCGCCATCGGCTTTGCGAAGTATGCGGCCTACATCATGCCCCTCCTTCCTTGGCAGTCAAAGGCCCTGAGCGTGGCTCTCATCCTCCTTCTCACGCTTTTGCTCTACAGACGTATCGGCGTTGTAGGTAAGATCTCTGTGGTCCTGTGGGTGTCTGTGATGTTTACGCTGGTAAGCGTGATCTTGTTGGGATTCACGCATGTAAATATGGAAGTGTTCTCGCAAGTGTGGACGTGGCCTGAACAGCGTCCGACACTAGAAGCGGGCGTCCTTGGTGCCGCTGCGATTGCCACCATGTATTCGTACCTCGGATACTACAACGTCTGTCACTTAGGTGCGGAAGTGCGTGACCCTGTTCGTACCATTCCGCGCAGCATGTTCATGTCCATTGCTGGCATCGCTGTTCTCTACCTTGCCATGCAGCTCGCCATCTATGCGGTGTTGCCAGTGCAGCAGATTGGCGCGTCGCCGTTCATCGTGAGTACATTCTTCGAGCACATTGCCGGACCAACGGCAGCCACGATTGCCACCGGTCTGATCCTGATCGTAGCGCTCTCGTCACTCTTTGCCGTCATGCTCGGATACACACGCATTCCGTATGCAGCAGCGAAGGACGGACTTTTCTTCCGTGCGTTCGCACGTGAGCATCCCACAGAAGGATTTCCGACCGTTTCACTTCTTGTCCTTGCTGCACTTGCTATTGTCTTCTCGCTTACGCTCACCCTTGACGATTCCATCAAGGCCATCGTCACCATGCGAGTGTTCACGCAGTTCATTGCACAGGCGGTTGGCTTGATTGTACTTCGCAAGCGCATCGGTGCCGACGCCATGCCATGGCGTATGTGGCTGTATCCCGTGCCAATATTCATCGCCATTGTTGGCTGGTTGTGGATTTTTGTATCCGCAAAGGCACTGCAACAGCAGCTTGCCATTATCGCACCGCTTGTTGGTGCCGCCGTTTTCTATCTCTTCATCGATCCACGCACGAAGAATCAAGAGTCATCATGAAAATCCTTCGCCTTCCCGCCTTCCTTGTCCTTGTTGTAGTTGTTTCTACAGTGGCGCAACCACGCGTCTTGATTGTGACGGCGCATCCCGACGATGAAAGTGGCTGTGCTTCTTCCGTGTACAAGATCACGCATGAATTGGGTGGCGGTGTGGATCTTGCCGTGATTACGAACGGAGAGGCCGGCTATAAGTACAGTACGTTTGCTAGTGAAGTCTACGGACTTGATCTTACGAACGAGTCGGTGGGCCGACGTGAGCTTCCGGCCATCCGTAAGAAGGAACTTATGGCCGGCGGGAAGTGGGTGGGCATCAAGAACTATTTCTTCTTTGATCAAACCGATACGCATTACACACTGGATTGCGACACGGTGCTTAAACAGGTGTGGGATGTGGCGTGGATCAAAGAGCGATTAACAAAGATTATCCAGCAAGGTGGCTACGATTTTGTGTTTACGATGCTGCCAACAGATAGCACGCACGGACATCACAAAGCCGCCGGCATCATTGCATTGCAAACCGTGAGTGAACTTCCTGCAGGAACACGTCTGCCAGTGGTGTTAGGGATGGGAGGCGGCAGGGCAGACGGTCCGCGGTACACCGAGCTGCAGAAGTATTCCATCACGCGTGTAGAGCAAGACTCGAAGATCTATGTGTTTGATCGGATGCAGAAGTTCGGATTCAAGAATGCGCTCGACTATCGCACACCAGCCAATTGGCTGATCTCCGAATACAAGAGTCAGGGCGTGATGCAGACGTATATCAACATGGGCGACAAAGAGACCTTCTATTACTTTGCCATGAACGGTCCTTCTCGTACAGAAGAAGTAACAGTGTTGTTCGATGCACTTGCAAGGCCACGAAAGCCATGATCCTTGAAGGACGAATTCTCGACCCTCTTCATCGCACCTCGTACATGGGACGTGTTGTTGTTGAGCATGAAACGATTGTTCGTATCGAACGAGACGATACTGTGTCGTCCACGCGTTGCATCCTTCCGGGGTTTGTTGATGCACACGTGCATGTAGAGAGCTCTATGCTCATCCCCTCGGAGTTCGCGCGATTAGCCGTTGTTCACGGAACGGTCGCAACCGTCTCCGATCCGCACGAAATCGGCAACGTAAGCGGTATTCCAGGCGTGCGAATGATGATCGACAATGGCGCCCAAGTGCCCTTCACGTTCGCCTTTGGTGCGCCATCGTGCGTTCCCGCCACCATCTTCGAGACCGCCGGGGCAGAGATCACTGCGCAGGATATTCGTACGCTCTTCGAAGATGAACGCGTGCGGTATCTGAGCGAAATGATGAATTTTCCTGGTGTGCTTCACGAAGACCCAATGGTGATGGAAAAGCTGCGTGTTGCCAAGGAATGTGGTCGCGTGATCGACGGACACGCTCCGGGTCTGCGTGGGGATGATGCTCGCACGTATGCCTCGCATGGAATCTCTACAGATCACGAGTGTTTTACATTGCCGGAAGCGCTCGACAAAATCGAAGCGGGCATGAAGATCATCATACGCGAAGGATCCGCTGCACGTAACTATGACGCATTGCATACACTGTTGCGCACGCATCCAGACGTTGTTATGTTTTGTAGTGACGATAAGCATCCGGATTCACTCGTTGAAGGTCACATCAACGAGCTTGTGAAGCGTTCGCTTGCACATGGGTACGACCTCATGCATGTTCTTCGTGCCGCCTGTGTGCATCCTGTTCAGCATTACGGACTTCCCGTTGGACTTTTGCAAGAAGGCGACCCTGCTGACTTCATTGTTATCGATGGCACCGACACGTTCAATGTCCTTCAAACATACGTGAAGGGTCAGCTCGTTGCCGAGAACGGACATACGCTGATCACTCGTGTTCCTTCACCACAGATCAACAACTTCCAAGTAGAAGAGATCAATGTCGCCGCATTACGACTTGCTGCAACGAAGCAAGCAGTGCGTGTGATCGAGGCCCTCGACGGACAACTCATCACAAACGAGATCAACGCAGAAGCACTGTTGGTAGATGGTCAGCTATGTTCAAACGTCCAGAACGACGTCCTCAAGATTGTTGTCGTAAACCGCTACGCCGCTGCACCTCCCGCCATTGCCTTCATTAAAAACCTCGGACTACAACGTGGTGCGCTTGCCTCGAGCGTTGCCCACGATTCGCACAATATCGTTGCGGTTGGTGTGGACGATGCGGATATCGCGGCGGCCATCAATGCCGTTATTCGAGTGCGAGGTGGCGTGAGTGTGAGCGCAGATGGTATCACCGATGTGCTGCCGTTGCCTGTGGGTGGACTTATGAGCGATGGCGATGGCTACGACGTGGCACGTCAGTACAGCGCACTTGATGCACGCGTCAAGGAGCTTGGCTCAAAACTCCGCGCACCGTTTATGACGGTTTCCTTTATGGCCTTACTCGTGATCCCTGCGCTGAAACTCAGCGACAAGGGATTGTTCAACGGTACTTCCTTCTCGTTCACCAACGTCGTACTCGACTAACACACTTCATGGCACTCTCACCGCTTCATAGCGCAACAATTCTCCGCCTCATTCAATTCGCCATTCACGAAGATCTGGGTGCTGGAGATATCACAACGGAAAGCACGATCTCGCGTGAGAACACTGCATCCGCACGCTTCCTGATGAAGCAAGATGGTATCATCTGCGGACTGCCCATCATTCCAATGGTGTTTCGCGAGTTTTCTTCAGACGTCGACATAAACCTTCAAGTTCAAGAGGGCACGTTCGTTCCATCGGGAACGGTGTTGGCCTTCGTCGAAGGTCCGGCATACGCACTCCTCGCTGGCGAACGTACGGCATTGAATTTCATTCAACGCATGAGTGGTGTTGCTACGAAAACGCGTGAGTATGTAGATGTGATTGCCGGGACCGGTGCGCGCATCCTCGATACACGTAAAACGATTCCTGGATGGCGGGCACTCGACAAGTATGCCACCGGCATTGGCGGTGCCTTGAATCACCGCATGGGGTTGTATGACATGGTCATGATCAAAGACAATCACATCACGGCTTGTGGCGGGATTTCGGAAGCAATTGCCCGGTGTACCGATGAGCTAAAGGGACGCGCACCAGTGAAGATCGAAGTAGAAGCACGTTCACTTGACGACGTGGAAGAGATCCTCTCGTGCAAAGGTGTAGACCGCGTGATGTTCGACAACTTCGTACCCACCGACGTGCGAAAAGGTGTGATGATGGTAGACGGTCGCCTAGAGACCGAGGCAAGCGGCGGCATCACGCGCGACAACTTGCGAGACTATGCAGATGCAGGCGTAGACTTTGTTAGCGTTGGTGCCATAACCCATAGTGCCGTTGCACTCGACATCTCGATGAAGCTCTTCGTACCGAAGCAGGGATAGCCGTTCACAGCACCCCACTTTGACGAGCCAAGATCCGTCGCGCCGCATCAATCACGCGCTCGCGAAGGTGCGCAGGATGCTTCACATGGATGCGTCCTGCCTGCCCCATAATCCAGTTCACAAGTGCGTCTGTGATCACCACGTTCAACACCATTTGTGTTGTCCCGTCGGCCAACTGCACCAGCTGCTGAGAAGGATGGACGACCGATCTGTCGAGGTGGCTTTTCATGTCGCTGTCATACACCAGCACTACTTCTTCGATATCCTCACTCCCTGCCTCTTGCTCAACGTTCGACGAAAGTGAGAACAAGAGAGGAAGCGATCCACGCAACACATATGATTTCATCCCATGATCGTACCGAATGGGAACGTGAAGAACGTTGATCAAATAGTCGATGTCGCGCATGACGGTACGTATACTCACCTCCAGCTGCTCAGCCATACGTCCCGCCGTTACGCGATCGCCGCGTACCAGTCGAGTAACGATATGCTGCAGACGATACAGCGCCGGCTTGTGAGCGATCTTCATGAGGTAGGATGAGTGAGCTTCTCCTGGACCCCACGATGGTACGGCACTGACTCTGCCGTATACTGTCATACTGCTCTGTACAATCCAACGTTGAATGTCACATACCGAGATAGACATAGCAATCACTCGTGCTCGTGATGGTGTGCGTGCACGTTGAAGTGTATGGTAGGAGTGGTTCTGTGACGGTACTAGAGTTCGCGTCGTAGGCGCGCAACGGGAATGCGCAGCTGCTCTCGATATTTTGCGACCGTGCGTCGCGCTACGTTATAGCCAAGCTTTTTGAGATCTTTTGCGAGCTTATCGTCGCTCAACGGCTTGACTTTCGATTCGTCACCGATCATGTCTTTGATTTTCTGCTTGATGATGCGCGTACTGATCTCTTCGCCTTCATCGGTAAGCAGACTTTCACTAAAGAAGTACTTGAGTTCGAACGTGCCGAACTCCGTAACGACATACTTGCCGTTCACGATGCGGCAGATGGTGGAGATATCCATCCCTGCCACCTCGCTTACATCCCGGTAAATAAGTGGCTTGAGGGCGGTGGGGCCATGGCGGAAAAATTCTATTTGCAACGCAACAATGGCCGTCATCACACGAAGCATCGTGCTCTTACGCTGTCGTATTGCTTGGATAAGGAATTTCGCGTCTTCATACTTTTTGCGAAGCCACTCTCGCGTTTCCTTATTGAATTTGCGATAGCGTGCTTCCTTTTTGAGTCGCTCATACGCGGTAGACACGCGGAGTGCCGGAAGACGCGAATCGTTCACGGTGACAATGAAGTCGTCGAGTTCTTCGTCACGCTCGACGATAAAATCAGGCGCAACCGTATTCATTTCATGACCGAATGTCCCGCCACCCGGCCGTGGGTTCAGGGAGCGGATGACTTCGATGGCTTCGCGCAAATAGTCAGATGTGACGCCGAGCGTGCGCTCGATGATGTGGTAATGCTTCATCGCAAAAGCGTCGTAGGTATCTGCGAGCACCGCAACTGCGAGTTTCTGTGCGGCATTCAGCTTGGGTAACGCCCGGAGTTGCGCGAGTAGACATTCCTGAACCGTGCGAGAGGCAACACCTGGTGGGTCGAGTGACTGGATTTTTTTGAGAACGGACTCTGCTTCTTTTCGGTGCACTTGCTCGAGTGGCTCGTGGAGTTCATTGATCAAGGCGGCCGTCATCGTTGCATGCATTGTCGTGCCGAGCATTGCCGGCGTAGAGAGTGCAATGTTGTGTTCGGCGATCATCGTGTTGGTTTCTTCGATGACCTCGTTGAGGTCTCTGCGCAGATAGCCATCAGTATCTACGTTGCCAACGATTTGTTGTGCGAGGAAACGCTCTTCGTGCGACATGGGCAAGAATCGCAATTGTTCGAACAAGTCGTCGGTGAATGACGGCGTGTCCTTGAAGACCATGCTCTCGGTCTCTTCTTCATCGTCGTCGTACGGAGCATCAGATGCGCGACCGGAAGAAGGGTCTTCACCCCAAATCAATTTGTAGAATTCGAAGGCGTCTTTGGGGTCGAACTCTGTGGCGAGATCGCTCACCGGTGTTTCTTGCGATGGTGTCTCGAAGGAAGTAGAGACCGGACCATCGTCGCGCTGCGGCGCCGTGAAATCTGTCGACTCCTGTCCGCGCGCCTGCTCTGCCTCGTACGCCGCATCTGAATCGTCCAATGCCTCTTCGAGCATTGGGTTGTTCTCCATCTCGCCGCGTACATGCTGCTCCATCTGCATCGCAGGGAGTTGCAACAACTTGAGGTACTGAATTTGTTGCGGCGTAAGCGTCTGCAACAACGAGGTCTGGAGTGATAGTCCGAGCTTCATTCTACTTCGGCACGTAAACGTTCATAGGTCTCTTCACCAAAGGCGCGCACTAATGCATCTCGCACAGCTTCGATCAGTGGAAGCTTGATCTTCGTACCTAGGGCACGTCCCGATTCACATTCTTCGAATTCGTCGTAGTACAGATATGGGCCACCGAAATTCGCAATGCGAATCGGAAAGAGGTGACACGACAGTGGCTTCCGAAACGCATGTTCACCATTGTGGAATGCCTTCTCGAGAGCGCACTTCGCAACTTCGTTTTCGTAGAAGACATAGACGCAATCGCTATCGTCAATGCATTGTGTCGAATATGAGCCTTCGCGACCTTCTACTCCACCTTTGGTCGCGAGAATGTCTCGTGAACGCGTATCGAGGTATTTCAACGCCGTGGGCGTTGCATCACGAATGTCCTGGACCTCTGAATCCAGAACGGGCGCTCCATGTCCACCCGACAGCGTACAGCATGCACCCTTGCACTTTGCTACATCGCAAGCAAAGTGGGAAGAGAGAACGCGTTCGTCTACAAGGAGGTGGTCGATGGAGATCATCGACGGAATTTAGTGAGAAAAATTCCCACAAATGGCATCGTTGTTGCTAGGATAAAAAACGACGCCGGAACATCGGGTTTATCGTGCACCGATTTTCCTCATTCTCACAGCACCAGGTGAGCTTTCAAAAATTCGATCATAGCGGCAAAGGCATCTTCCGTGAGAGCCTTGTTGTGCTTTGGATTGCTCGGATTCGCAAAGGCATGGTCTGCGTCGTACATCTTTACCGTGCATAGTTTCGATGCGGCCTTCATGTTCGCTTTAAACGCGTCTACAACGGCAGGTGTGATCCACTTGTCTTGCGAGGCAAAGAGTCCGAGCACAGGTGCGTGAAGC
>JBBRES010000005.1:0-26626 GCA_038202665.1 Kapaibacterium sp. (SeqCode)
GTACATGAACACGTCTAGGGTTACCCAGCAAATGACGGTGATGGAGCAAGACCTCACCACGCAGATCAGTGTAGACACGAAGTTCCGTGTAAACGTCACCGACGCCATCATGAAGCAGTACACACTCGCCTGTGTGTACGACACAGCCCGCATACGCTCGTCGGTGTCCGGCATCGAAAGTATGTCGCCTCGGAAAGACAGCACGATTGTCTTCAGCGCACTTGCAGGTGCAACAGAAACCATGACGATTGCCGCGAATGGCAAGATTCTCTCGTCCACCATGTCCATGAGCAGCGAAGCATCTGCGATGCTCGCCTCGCTTGCAAGTAGTGCCATGAGTGGAATGCGCCGCTTCTTTATGACGTATCCGGCAAAGGATATCTCGGCCGGCGAAACGTGGACGTCGTCAACGATCGATACCAATAGCACGAGGTCCATGAACGGCAACGTGATTACCTCCACGGATCTCACCTACCGCTTCGATCGAACCCTTGACACACTAGGATTTCGTTGCGTGGTGATCTCGAGCGCCTCTACAAAGATGACCGTTGTTGGAACGGTGCAGCAGTCTGGGATGGACATGACCCTGGACGGAAATGGCACGATCAAGGGTGTTTCGTACATCGATGTAACGGACGGCATGCCCGTCTTGTCAACAGCCTCGGTCGACATGTCTACACGTCTCGCAATGGTAGGTCAATCATCGATGATCATTCCTCTCGAAATGCAATCAATAGTGTCGGTACAGCGCGTGGGGTTGAAGTGAGGTTGTTACTCTGTACACTCCTTCTTCTCCTTGCCGCCCTCCCACTTTCGGCACAGGTCTATCCTCAGTCCGGCTATCATCCTGCCCCTATCGGTAAAGACAACATCTGTTTTCGCTATCGGTTCGAACTCGGCGATACGTTGTACTACACCGTGCATGCTCTGGATAGTGTGAAGGGTGCTGCAAAGCCTGTGTTGCAGAAAGACCGCACGGAGCGCATCATGCTGTACTGCGATTCTGTAGACAAGCGCCGTGGGATATACCGACTTCGACAGCGCCTTCTCTCTTCAACAAGTGTTGAATCAGCAGACACGACAAAGACCACACGCTCGACATCACCGTGGATTGGTCGCACCTCTACCTTGTACATTGATACGCTTGGACGTCGGCTCTTTGCGTCGGTAGACGACACAACACGCATTGCTTTGAACACGGGCGGACCGCTTCAGCCCTGGCTTGTGGTGGATCTCGGTCAGTCGTGCGGACGTCAGAACGAGTCGTGGCTTCGCGAAGACTCCACGCTCATTCCCGAGAACGGCGCACCCGAACCCGCCTATCGATATCAGTCGTTGTTTCGCGTGCTCGACAACGTAGACACCCTCGGCAGACACTTTGATCAGTTGCAATACGCGCAGTCTGGCATTGGCGCATTTGATGTTGATGTGAACGGCACGTCCATGCACTACATGGGCACCGTGAACAGTTATGGCAAACTCACGATGGACCGTGCGCTGCGCATTCCCTACCATCTCTTCGCTACCGCAGAGATTGTCTATACCATCACGGTTGGGAATGGCGGCAAGGAAGAAGGGAAGCATTTGATACTCATGCATTATTCACTCGATGAACTTCGGTCGAAAGACCCACGACGTCGGTTTCCACTACGCAAGTCATGAAGATCAGAATCCTATTCCTCGTCCTGCTCCTGGCCCACGGTGCTTCCCTCCTCGCGCAAGTTCGCGGCGAGGTGCCGGTGTATTCGTTGGACGATTGTTTACGTCTGACCATCGCGAACAACTACGACATCAAGGCCGCAAGTGCGGCGACTATTGCCGCTTCGGCATCGCTCACGCAGGCGTTTGGGAACTACTTGCCATCGGCCGACATTAATGCATCGTATTCACGGCAGCTCACGAATCTCCGACCGCAGATCTCCTTCATCAATGGTATTCCCGTTGCTGGAAATCCGCTACCAAATTCCTACAGCATGAACGCAGGGATGAACTGGGTGATCTTTGATGGACTCCGACGCGAGGCGCTGTATGATGCTGCGCGTAACAATCTCAGTGCGGCAGATAACGATTTGCGATACACAAGGCTCGAGGCGCAGTACAAGGTTACTCGACAGTACCTAACGGTATTGCAGAACATGCAACTGCTAAAGGCGCGCAGAGATCAAGTGGACCTCAGCAAGTCTACGCTCGATCGTGTCAAGGCCTTCTACGATGCCGGCAAATCGCCAATCACGCAGTTGTATTCGCAAGAAACAGAAGTGGCGAATCAAGAGTCGGCGCTCATCAAAGCAGAGAACGATGTAGACAATGCAAAGGCCACGCTCTTGCAACTCATGAGCTTGAATCCTACGATGCCGGCAGAATTCGCAGAGGCTTCCATTCCAAGCGAGGCCGCTTCGGTGGAGGTAGAAAGTTTCCGACAGTTCATCGGCAACGAAGAAGGGTCCGTGATGCGCGCATTGGCTTCACGACCCGATGTTGCGGCCGCAGACCTGCGCGTGAATTCTGCTGCAGCCGGCATTACCAATGCACGCTCCACGTATATGCCGTCCGTGAATGCGAATGGTGGATACGCTTGGCGTAACTCGGAAATCGCAGACTTCGACCGACAAGGACAGATGTATGTTGGGCTAACGCTTCGGATTCCGCTCTTCGATAAGTTTCAGACGAATGCCAACATCGAGTCTGCAACGCTATCGCTTACCAGAAACCAAATCGAACGGCAAAAACTGGAACTCCAGATCCGTACCACCGTGAAGAGTAGCTACTTGAATCTTGCGGCTTCGGAGAAAGGGCTTGGCGTTACGGAACGTGCACTCAAAGCCGCGGATCTGAACTACGAAGCTGCCCGCGAACGCTTCAATGTTGGCAGTGCCACGTTGCTCGACGTACAAACAGCGAACAATCAACTCATCACGGCGCGCATCAATCGCATTGGCGCCGTGTACACGTATTACGATGCACGAACCTTGGTGGAATTTGCCACCGGACTTTTTAGAGAGCGTTGATCATGGCGTCAAAACGATCCCGTAAGGGCCTTTGGATAACACTCATCATTCTTGCCTTTATCGTATTGGCGGCAGTGGCCGTCATTGTGGTCAACAAGAAGGAACGAGCAGTGCTCGTGAGTGTAGACAGCGTTGGGAAACGCACCATCACGCAGTCCGTAAGCGCTATTGGCAGACTGCAGCCAGAGGTGATGGTAAAGGTGTCGTCTGAGGCAAGCGGAGAGGTCATCTTCCTTGGCGTGCACGACGGAGACGACGTCAAAAAGAACCAACTTCTCGCACGCATTCAGCCCGATATCGTGAACACACAGCTCGACCAAACACGAGCATCCGCGGAATCCTCGAAGCTGCAAATCAGCATTGCACAGGCAGAAGTGCAGCGTACGGATGCAGACTTGAAGCGGATTACAGGACTCTTTCAAAAGAACTTCGCGTCAAAAGAAGAATTAGATCGGTCAACCGCCGGCCATGAACAAGCAACAGGAAGATACCGCGCTGCACAGGCAGACTATCAGCGGTCTATTGGGGCACTCAGGCAAACGCAGGCCTCTGCGAGTCGCACAACGATCTTCTCCCCTATCAATGGCACGGTTACCTACTTAGCTGTCGAACAAGGCGAGAAGATGGTAGGGACGGCAACAATGCAGGGTACAGAGATGATGCGCATCTCAGATCTGAATACCATGAATGCATGGGTTGATGTAGACGAGAACGATGTGGCTCTGATTCAGGTTGGCGATACAGCGCGTGTCAAAGTAGACGCATTACGAGATGTAGCCCTTCGTGGTGTTGTGTACGAGATAGGTCACAGCGCAAAGGTTTCGGCGCAAGGCACGCAAGAGGAAGTCGTGAACTTCCAAGTTCGCATTCGTATCATCGACAAAGAAGTGCGCATGCGTCCAGGCATGTCGTGCAACGTAGAAATCGAAACCGAAACGAAGTCCAATGTTGTAAGCGTTCCGATTCAGTCGGTAACGGTGCGCGCCGACGCCGTTGATGCGCAACCGGATATCAAACAAAACGTGCAAGACCTTTCGAGTGGGGCCAAGAGCCAGAGAATCCATCCAAAGTCCCAAGTGTTTGTTGTGGCCAAGAACAACACCGTTCGCATGCGCACGGTAGAAACAGGGATTAGCGATCAAGGCTTTATTGAGGTGCTCAGCGGACTCAAGGCGGGCGACGTGATTGTTACCGCGCCGTATCAAGCGGTGAGTAAGGTGTTGAAGGAAGGGTCGAAGATCCAGATAGAAGACGACAAGGCACGTCAAGAACGATTCAAGAAGATGCGTCAATGACGTCCGACGCCATCATTCTTATCACAAACATTTCACGCTCCTATACGATGGGCGATGAGATCGTACGCGCATTGCAAGATGTAAGCGTATCGATTGGCAAGAACGAGTACATTGCCATCATGGGTCCGTCGGGCTCTGGGAAGTCTACGTTGATGAATATGCTGGGCTGCCTAGACACTCCGTCGAGTGGCTCCTACTTCTTCAACGGCGTTGATGTGCGTACGCTCAGCGACGACGACCTTGCAGACATTCGTAACAAGGAGATTGGCTTCGTTTTTCAAACGTTCAATCTTCTTCCGCGCGCCTCTGCATTGAAGAATGTAGAGTTGCCGCTCATCTATGCCGGACTCTCGTCTGATGTGCGCCACGAGCGTGCCGTAGAGGCCCTTACGTCCGTCGGCTTGGAATCACGCATGTCGCATAAGCCCAATGAACTCTCGGGCGGACAACGTCAGCGCGTTGCCATTGCGCGTGCACTCGTGACGCGACCTTCCATCATCCTCGCGGACGAACCAACTGGTAACCTGGATACGAAAACAGGTCAAGAAATCATGGCACTGTTCCAACACTTATGGGAACAAGGCAATACGGTAATCGTGGTCACACACGAAGAAGACATTGCTCGACATGCACATCGCATCGTGCGAATGCGCGACGGACTCGTGGAATCGGACGGACCCAACGATGCTAAGACTATCTGAGATTGCAGAGTCAATGCGCATTGCGGTAAGCTCTGTACGAGCCAACCTCATGCGTTCCATCCTCACAACAAGCGGCATTGTGGTGGGCATCTTTTTTGTGGTGCTCATGGGCGTTTTCATTAAGGGCCTGGATTCTGTATGGGAGAAAACCATCAGCATCATTGGCAAAGACATGATCTACGTCGACAAATGGGATTGGGCCGGAGGTCATTCATGGCGCAAGGCGGAAACGCGAAAAGACATCACCTACGAACAAGCAGAGGCGCTATGCCTCAGACTTGAATCGCCCGAACTTGCAATGCCACTCGCACGACGTTGGGGTGGCTCCATAATGGTTGGCAATAAGGCCATGAATTGTTCGGTGATGGGCACAACATCAATGTATGGACAAACGCCAGCCGGAGAGATCGAGTTCGGTCGATTCTTCAACCCCATGGAAGAACAGCAGGGCACAAACGTTACGGTGATCGGCTTCGGTGTTGCGAAAACCTTCTTCCCCGACGGAGATGCAGTTGGCAAAACGATCAAGATCAAAGGATATCCCTTCCGCATTATTGGCACGATTGCGAAGCGCGGATTTCTCTTCATGGACTTCATCGACAATCAGACATTCATATCGCTAGAAGCGTTCAAGAGCATCTATGGATTTCAGGATAGAAGTTTTGAGGTTGGCATCAAGGCCGGCAACGAACGCATGCTTGATCTTGTCCGCGACGAGGCCGTAGGTGTGATGCGACAGATTCGCAACGTTCCTCCCGGCGCTGTCGACGATTTTTCGATCAACGAAATGAAGGCATTCGATTCGCAGGCAACTGCAATCAGACTTGGCATCTGGGTGGTGGGTATCGTGCTTACCGCATTGTCGTTTGTTGTTGGCGCCATCGGTATCATGAACATCATGTTCGTGTCCGTAACAGAACGCACAAAAGAGATCGGCATTCGCAAGGCCATCGGCGCTCGCCGAGCATCTATCCTTATGCAATTCCTCCTCGAGTCTTCCATGCTCTGCATCGCAGGTGCGCTTATCGCCATTCCGCTTGTACAGATTGTGGTCTTCTCTATTCGATTCTTCTTGTTGAACATCTTAGAAATGGAAGCCATCGAGGCCGTGTCTCCATTACTTCCGGTGGATCTTTTGGCCATTGCCATTGGCGTCTCCATTGTTGTTGGACTCCTTGCCGGCTTCTTGCCCGCTCGCAGAGCCGCTCTCATGGATCCCGTCGATGCACTTCGATTTGAGTGACCATGCACATATCTGAATCCATTGCACTTGCCGTAGATGCCATCCGAGCACAGAAGCTTCGGTCGGGGCTTACGCTACTGTCTATCGGACTCGGCGTCTTCGCCATCATCTCGAGTACAAGTGTTGTGGGCTCCTTGAGCGAGGTCATGTCTACGCAACTCGCAGATCTCGGAGAACACTCCTTCTTGATCCAACGCACACCAAGTTTTCAGTTCGGTGGAGGTTGGAGAAAGTATCAGAAGCGCAAGAACATCACCTATCAACAAGCCGTGATGTTTCGCGAGAAGATGACGCTCACCAACCAGGTCACCATCAGCAACACGTCGCCCGGCGTTGTGATCAAATCAGGACTCGAAAGCACAGACCCTAATGTATCGCTCATTGGTGCAGACGCTCTCTACTTTGTTGTGAACACCGCAACAGTTACCACGGGCCGTGCATTCACGGATGCCGATGTAGATCTGAGTCGTAACGTGGCCATCATTGGTCACGACATCGAAGTCAAGCTCTTTGCTGGCCGCGAACCTGTTGGTCAGCGCGTCTCCATTAAGAATCAAGAATTCGAAGTTGTTGGCGTGCTCGAAGAACGTGGCGGGATGCTTGGGCAAAGTCAAGACAACCGTGTAATGATTCCCGTCAGCGTCTTTGTGAAGTACTATTCGTCGCCATGGGACAAGAGCGTCGACGTCTCCGTCAAGGCCATCGCTCGCGACGCGCTGCAGCCAACGATGGACGAAGCCACGGGCATTATGCGCGCATTGCGTGGCGTCAAACCCTGGGAAGAAAACTCGTTCGAAATGGATACGAACGAGGCACTCTCGTCGCAGTTCAGTATGCTCAGTAGTTACATCGCAGGGATTGCCATTGTTTCGGGGCTCGGTGCCTTGATCGTGGCCGGCATTGGCATCATGAACATGATGCTTGTGAGCGTCAAAGAGCGCACGCGAGAGATTGGCGTTCGCAAGGCCCTTGGCGCTCACCGCTCGTGGATCGTCCGTCAGTTTCTTATCGAAGCGGTGACGTTAAGTCAGATTGGTGGACTCATCGGCATGGCCGGTGGCATGTTCTCGGGCTTTGCTGCCGTGCTTCTAATTCGCAACCTTGGCATGCCACTCCTCACCTACACCGTGCCATGGTTCTGGGTGATCTTTTCTGTGATTGCCTGCTCATTCATCGGCATCGTCTTTGGCCTCTACCCTGCCTACCGTGCCGCCTCTCTCGACCCTATCGAAGCGCTCCGGTACGAGTAGCATTATTCGATAACGATGGGGTGAATGGCAACACGCGATCCACGCTCGCATCGCAACATATACACGGCCGATGGCAGGCCACTCGGCACCATAAACTGCACAGTGCCTTCGTTGCATTCTATGGTGCGCAGTTCACGTCCAACAAGGTCCAGCAAGGTAATCTTGCCCCCCGCAACCATGCCGTCTATCGTGAGTACATCGTGCGCTGGGTTTGGTCGCACTGCATACGATGTCACATCTGCATCGTCCACCGTAAGCGGGGCAAGGGGCACGGCGGCACGGAAGAACACACGAATCGAATCGATGTTCGGCACCGCGACCGTTGCGAGAGTACGATTGTATTTCAAACAACTATCAGAGAATGCACGCAGGCGCTGTACTTCAACGTCGCCCATACCAGAATAGCACAGCAGTGGCGGATAGGTGTGCGCCTGCTGTAGATGATCTGCCGGCGATGCACGCAGATGTTCAACTGGGTCAGATCCGAAGGCATTCAAGAACAGCGATCGCTCGTCACCAGTTGACGCGGCTATCGTGCGTGGTACTTCGTAGAGCAACGCTCTGGTTGTGCAGGCAGCTCGAATGTTCGACGCCGCCACGCCTTGTGACTCCAAGAATTCGCCATTGGTGCAGACGAGAAGCACTGCATGTCCGCCTGCTTCATCACCCAAAAGGCAGATGCGACGTCCATCGCCATTGTACCTACCAATACGTGCCTTCACAAATGCAATGGCCTTGGCAACATCTCGCGCGTGAATAGGAGAGCGTACTGCGGTGTCGGACGTAAGATCACACGGTGGACATGCTGGAGAAAGCCGGTAGTTCACACTCACGAATACCCAAGCACTATCCGTAAAGGCCTTGGCGAGTGAATCCACATTTGCTTTGTCGCCACCCTGCCACCCTCCACCATGTACATACATTACCACAGGGAGCTCAATGCGGCCACCCCTTGGAACGTACACATCCACCGACAAGAGCCCTTCGTTTACACCAGAGATCGTGTCGTAGGCCACGTTTTTATACGTGAGGAAGGTCTGCGCCTGTGCGCTCAGACAGACGAAAAGGCCAAGGAGGGAGGCAAGGACGGAACGGCACATGGTACCCCTTGTGAAGAGTTGACGGTAGCCGAACATACGGAAGAGTTATCTTCGCGGTATGTACGGCAAACTCATCGCACCGGAGATCGAAGAACTCATTGCACATCGCGATTTCGCGACGATACGAGATGTGTTCGTCGAGTGGACTCCTATAGACCTCGCAGAGCTCGTAAGCGACCTGCGTGAAGAGTCACGCGCGGTGGTCTTCCGACTCCTTCCGAAAGACATAGCCGCCGAGACGTTCTCTTACTGCGATCTCGAGACGCAGCAAGAACTGCTGCACGATTTGGCCAAGGGAGAATTGGCCACGATCCTCAACGACATGTCACCCGACGACCGTACGCAGCTCTTCGAAGACCTGCCGGGCAACGTGGTGTCTGAGCTAATCAACTCGCTCTCTGCAGAAGAACGCGCTATTGCGCTTACACTACTGAACTATCCCGAAGACTCGGTTGGTAGGTTGATGACGCCTGACTATGTGATTATCAAACGACACTGGACCGTTCAACAAGCACTCGATCACATTCGGAATTACGGCAAGGATTCAGAGACGCTGAACTTGCTCTATGTAACAGAGCATGGCACGCTCATCGACGAGATCCGTATTCGAGAGATTCTTCTCTCGCCACCGGATGCTCTGGTCGAAGACCTCATGGACTTTAAAGCAGAGTCGCTACTCGTAACCGACGATCAAGAAACGGCGGTTCAGCTCTTTAAAAAATTGGACCGGTTTGCGATTCCAGTAGTGGATGCCGACCGAAAGCTTCTTGGCATTGTTACGATAGACGACGTGCTCGACGTTGCCGAAGAACAGGCCACAGAAGAGATCCAAAAGTTCGGTGGTATGGAAGCACTCGAAGAGCCGTATACATCTACACCCTTGCAAGAAGTTATTCGCAAGCGTGCGATCTGGCTCATGGTGCTTTTTGTTGGCGAGATGCTCACGGCTACAGCACTCGGCTTCTTTGAACACCAGCTCGACAAGGCCGTGATCCTCACATTGTTTCTTCCGCTCATTATTTCGAGCGGCGGGAATAGTGGCTCGCAGGCAGCAACGCTCATCGTGCGCGCCATGGCCCTTGGTGAAGTGGGTTTGCATGAATGGTGGTTTGTGTTGCGACGTGAAATCGTAAGCGGACTCAGCCTTGGCATTATTCTGGCCGTAATCGGCGTGCTTCGCATCATTGGATGGAATGCTGTGTTCGGAACCTATGGTGAACACTACTTCCTTGTTGCACTCACGGTTGGATTCTCGTTGATTGGCGTTGTGATGTTCGGAACGATTACAGGCTCGATGCTTCCCTTCTTGATGAAGCGCCTTGGTCTCGACCCCGCAACATCTTCCGCTCCGTTTGTGGCAACGCTTGTAGACGTTACTGGTATCGTGATCTACTTTTCGATCGCAACGATGCTTCTTACCGGCGTGCTACTGTAGCTGCACGTGAAACCTTTGTGAAATAGCACGCATCGAGCAAGATTTAACGATGCATTACGCGCCACGCTCTGTGCAGTGCAATCAATAGCAAGGTTGTACTGCAGAGTACGACGCCAAGCACCAAGGCGCCTTCTAGTATCGATGTGCCTGGCGTGTGGCTGGCGGCTTGAAGCATGTACTGTATACCAAACACTCCGTGGCCTATCATCGAAGCCATAGCGAGTGATAGGATGGCGGGGACTACAATCAAAGGCGTCCAACCGGGTCGGAGAAGTGCAAGAAGTGCGGGCACAAGAAGTGCTGGTCCAGCCATCAAGTAGAACGCAAAAGAATTCAACGTTTCTGGTGTTACTGTTACCGGAGCAGACGTAAGCAACAACGACGCCCAGTGCGAAATACTAATGGCGCCGCCAATACCAAAGGCAAGTACCACTCCCCACCTTGCCACCTTCCCTACCACATGCTCTGTTCTGTAATACGCGGCAGCACCGAAAATCACAAGCACGGTTCCGTAGTACGGGAGATACCAATGCATAAGTGGAGATTGCATCACGACGAGTACGGCGCTTAGGGTACCGATCACAAGACCCAACGTCATGGTTGGCTTGCCGATAGCCAGTGTGAATTCGCGTGCGAGGTCTAGGTTTGGCTTGTCGGATCTAGCGTTTGCAGTTGTCATACTATCTCGCAATCGTGAAGACGAGGAGCGACGCAGTATAGGCAAGAACAAACGTCATCGCAAACGCAATGGCCGGCCATTTCCACGAACCCGTTTCGCGTTTCATGATGGCCATGGTGCTCACGCACTGCAACGCATACACATAGAAGGCAAGGATAGAGAGGCCAGTAGCAAGGGGAATGGCGGAGTGGAGGACAGTACGCAACGGCACGTCGGACTCGCTCACATCGGCCGCATAAATCTGTCCCATTGCACTCACAAACGTTTCTCGTGCAGCATACGAACTCAACACTCCAAGCGTAATCTTCCAATCGAATCCCAACGGTGCAAACATTGGTTGAATGGTTTTGCCAACTGTTGCTGCATAGGAACCTTCCATTTGCAGTTGCGCTGCTTGCAGTGGTGGCGTGTTCGCGGGAATATCTGCTCGTGGCAATGCCGTGAGAACCCACAAAATCACAGAGAACACAACGATAACAGTGCCGGCGGTTTGTAAGAAATCTTTCGAGCGGTTGTAGACCGTAATCCACAAGCTCTTCCACGATGGCATCCGATACGGAGGGAACTCCATAAGGAACGTTACCACGCCGCCCTTGAACATTGTGCGTTTTAGAAGCAGTGCAATGAGGAGTCCGCTCAGCGCTCCAGCGATATACAGCGCAGTAAGCACGACGCCTTGCACAGACAGCACGCCCCACAATCGGGTGGCAGGAATACATGCGCTTATGAGTAATGCGTACACAGGCAAACGCGCACTGCACGTCATAAAGGGCGTTGCCATGATGGTTGCCATTCTGTCGCGGTAGGACGGAATGATACGCGCAGACATGATGCCGGGTATTGCGCAGGCGAACGAGCCAAGGAGAGGAATGAACGACCTGCCTTGCAGACCGAACAATCCCATGAATCGATCAACCAAGAATGCAGCTCGCGCTAAGTAACCGCACTCTTCAAGAATGGTGATGAACACATTCAGTATCAGGATCTGCGGCAAGAAAACAATCACGCTGCCAACGCCGGCGATAAGTCCGTTACTCACGAATGACGACAGCAGCGTATCGCCCATCGATTGCACAACTCCCGCGCGTATGGCGCTCATCGCAGCATCTATACCGTCCATCAACGGCGATGCCCACCAAAAAATCGATTGGAAGAAGAGCACCATCACCGCAACGAATATTACCGTACCGAAAATCGGATGCAAGAGAACTCGGTCGAGGCGTACCGTGCGTGCATCGATACTACCATGATGCCAGAACCGACGTTCGACATCTCGCGCCCACGTAAAGCGTTCTTCAATTGTTGATTCGGGAGCAAGCACCACGGTTGGAATGCGCGCATCGCCTTCGGCGACAAGGGCCGACTTCACGTCACCAATTCCGAGACCCTTCGATCCTACCACCGGCAAAATCCGCACGCCAAATTCATGATACATGGCAATGTCGTCAAACCCGCCCCCTGCCGCCTTTACCGTATCGATCATGGTAATGCAGAGAAGCATGGGAAGGCCCAAGGCGGCGAGTTGCGAGTAGAGCACGAGACATTTCTCGGGGTTGCTCGCATTCATCACAAAGAGGATGGCATCTGGGGGTGGAATTGTTGGATGCACACCGCGCAGCACATCTACGGTCAGGCGTTCGTCTTCCGATGCAGACGTCAGCGAATACGTGCCCGGAAGGTCGATTAGTTGCACACGTTTGCCGTCTTGCGTGACGGTACCCAGAAGAGGTTCAACGGTCACACCGGGATAGTTGCCAACACGTTGTTGGAGTCCGGTTAGGACATTGAACAACGTAGACTTACCAGTGTTGGGCGTACCAACAACGGCAATGGTTCGTTCAGGCCGCATGGAGCAGTTCGACAAGAATCTGCAGGTTGTCGGAGGCACGGAACCCAAGATGTGTTCGGTTCACGGTGAGCTCCATTGGGCCGCCCCAAAAGCCCTTGCGCACGATATAGCAGGTAGTACCGAGCGTCATCCCCAACTCTTGCACACGCAGAATGGCACTCGCCTCGCCCTCAAGGCTCACGATCCTACATGGAGTGTTCACCGGGGCATCTTCGAGACGGATCGACATGGGATTGGGGTGCTTGTTTGTACTTAGTCCAAATATAAGGATTTTCAGACCCTCTCCACCTTAGTTTGCGCCATGTCGCTGCGTGCCCTTTTCGTCGATTTCAACTCTTACTTCGCCTCTGTAGAACAACAGGAGCATGAAGAGTTGCGCGGAAAGCCCATCGCCGTTGTTCCGGTGCTTTCAGACACAACCGTTGCCATTGCGGCCTCGTATGAGGCGAAGCATTTTGGCGTCACCACGGGCACCGTGATTGCAGAGGCAAAGAAGATGTGTCCGGGCCTTATCCTCGTACACGCCAAGCATGGGAAATACATCGAATACCATCACCGACTTGTAGAGGCCGTTGAATCTTGTTTGCACGTGCAACGCGTGATGTCGATCGACGAAATGGTATGCGACCTCACCGGCACCATGCGGCAACGCGAGCGTGCTGTGACGGCTGCACACGAAATCAAGCGCAAGATTTCAGAAACAGTAGGCACCGAGTTGCGATGCTCCATTGGCATTGGACCGAATACCTTTATCGCAAAACTTGCAAGCGACATGCAGAAGCCCGACGGACTCACCGTGATAGAGCAGGAAGAGTTGCCACAGGCACTGTACAAACTCGAACTCCGAGACATTACGGGTATTGGCAAGCAGATGTACAAGCGGTTATGGAAGCATGGCATCTACACAGTAGAGATGCTCTGCACAGCAACCAAAGATCAGTTGCGCACGGCATGGGGAGGCATCGAAGGTGAACGTATGTGGGCAAGGTTGCGAGGCGAGAATGTGCCATTTGTAGAAACGCACAAAACAACTGTCGGACATTCTCATGTTCTCGAACCATCGTTGCGCAATCACGACGGCGCTGCGGGAGTACTGCATAGGTTGCTGCAGAAGGCTGCCATGCGACTACGCTCGTATGAACTACTTTCTGCAAATCTTGCTGTGAGTATTCGGTATCGAGACGGACAGAAGTGGAAGAGCAATATGGATGTAACGCAAACACAAGACAGCATACAATTCACTGCCGTGTTAAATGCAATGTTGGATTCACGTCCGCAATTCAACGCCCAACCAATCAGCGTGGCGCTCTCGCTCAACAAACTCTCCCCATCTGATGCCTTCACGGTGCCGCTCTTTGCAAACACAGGTCCGGCGCGCGAAAAACTCAACGCTGCACTCGACAAGATGAATGCCAAGTATGGCAAAAACACACTCTACATTGGTGGCGCACACGGTGCGCTCGACAGTGCACCCATGCGCATTGCCTTCACACACATTCCTGATGCGGAACTCGACGACGATGAGTGAAGGATGTTTGGCACCGCACGATTTGAAAGCGAATGTCTTTTTTACTATGTTGAAATGACTGATAACGAATGTACAAAGGTGTATTTGCCACCGCCTGACTTCCGTGTGATGACGCCGGTGATTGCCCACAGGGATGTACTCAGATCAACTGTGAGAATTTGAACCTTTGTAATTGTCCAACTTGTTTTTGAAAACATGCCAATGGGGCGAGCATCGACTCGCCCAATTCCGAGTTTTGAAAGAGGCAGGCGTATGACTTCCTTGGCAATCGTACTTCTATTAGTAGGCGGATGTGTCGTACTTCCTGCACAAGACCAATGGCGGCACAAAGATTCCCTTTGGGGAGAAAAGTACGCGAACGCCGCAGTACCTGTTTTGACAAGTAATGGGCACGAATCGATTCATTCCGACAGCCCCGTTTCTTTTCAGACGTTCTTGTTTAGGTATCTTCTCACCTATTCCCCCGGTGACGAGCCCCGACTGCTGGAGTTACCCCTTAACAAGTACGGGTACGGTGATGCCCTTTTCTATCCGTCGTCATTTGGTACGGTGTTCACGTATTGGGATGGATACAACAACAATGCACATCGAATATACGTAAAGCACCGTGACTCAACAGCGTGGACGGAAGCGTTCCCTGGCGAAATGCCCGGACACGTCCTCTACTTCACAGTTGTGTTTGACACCGCTGTTATCATCGGCAATGTCACAACCGGAGACTTTTTCTCGCATTCGTCTGATTTTGGCAAGTCTTGGCGGAGCTTAGATCTTGGTTCTTTGGGTAGCCCGTCACCGACGCAAGGATTTCGAAACGCATTTAGTGTATCAGATTCCGTCATCGCTTCCTGGCGAATGGACGGCTATCGCGAAGTAGACATAAAGACAGCTAATCAAAGCCATCCGTCACTGCCCGAGCATACGGGCATCTATGCACGCAGCGGACGGCGTGTTCTCGGAAGCACGGTCTACACAGATGATGCCCATCCCGCACGACTCTTCACGTCGGCCGACAGTGGGGCAACGTGGTCGTACATCGACACCGTCACGGTAGCCAACACCGGAGCCGTGGTCACGTCGGACATGGCTGACGGCAAGGCCTTCGAGTGCACGCACATCCATCGTCTGGGCGACAGCACGTTTGTATTGACAACAAAAGGACGGCAGGTTGTTATCACCACTGATGCAGGACTGACGTGGCGTGCTTGCTCAGGCACGATCACGTCAGACCTTACATATTGGGGCTTGACGCATGAGAGTTACTGGTTCGACCTCTCGGACACGGTAACATTGGTTGGCCGAGGTTCGGAGCTCTTTACGATCAACCTACTTCAATGCACGGTGTCTCGTCTGAAGCTACCCCTTGATGCCGTTCGTTCGGTAACCATGCTGAAGAACGGCGAGCTCATTGCTCCTGCCAATCCAGCCGTCTATTCATCACTCGATACAGGCCGCACGTGGTCGATGATACCATGGCCCGAGGGTGCCACATGGAATGAATCGCTTTCCGGGTCCACCAACGTGAGCCATGCCTTCATCAATACGGTTCGCGCCTACGGACCCGACAGTGCCGATGTGTATTCCGTTGACTGCGGTCAGATCCTCCGCCTTTATCCCGGTAGTAATCGTCGTGCGCGTGTGCTCGCCGGCGACTGGTTCCTCTCCAAGCTCTACTACACAAGCTCGAATTCGCCACAGACCGTATGGACCGACTACATGAACTACGGTCAGTACTTCACAAAGGTGGGTCGGGACACGACGATCCTCCTGCGTCCTACCTCACTGCTGCGAGTCGGCACACGGCAGGATTCTCTGCGTACGCCAAAAGGCAAAGGTTGGAATTGCCAGTATGCAACCATCTTCTCGCCCGCAGACCGATGGGTGCAGTCCGATTCTCTGTATCGCTCTTCCGATGACGGCATTACATGGTCTGCTGCCGAGGCAGGACTTCCGCGTGATAGTGCAGGCGGCGTGATTCCCATCTCGTCCATTAAACGTCTGCCCAACGGGACGCTGCTCTGTGCATTTCGAGGACTGCGCAAGCCCGTTGTTTCCGATACCGGCACGGCCGACACGGCCATCGTCCGCGAGGGCGGTATCTGGCGCTCAACCGACGATGGACGTGCGTGGAGCAGGAGCGATGCGGGTCTCGAGACAGATCGCTACGTTTGGTGGATCGAGCCATTACCAAGTGGCGCTATCCTAGCTGTTGCAGGCAATGCGCTCTACGACAAGGCCGTGCAGGGGCAATTCCTCACAGGCTGGAATCTGGTCGGGGCGCGTATTTTCCGTTCTGCTGACAATGGCCTCACGTGGGACGTGGTCTACGCCGAGACGCGCGATCGTGATGGATACCCCGGACGTCGCCCCATCCTCCGCACGTCTACAGGTAGCATCCTTGCTGCAACAATGGAGAACGGTGTAATCGAGAGCGGCGACGATGGACGCACGTGGCATGAAGTTGGTGAGGACCTCTACGGCCGCATGATCAACGACATCGATGAAGACAGCACGGGCTCCATCTGGGTGGCCACCGATAACGGCATCTGGAGTTGGCAACCAACAACATCCGTCAATGAGCCGTATGTCAACGGCAGATACACCTCCGTCTGGGCCTATCCCACACCCGCTCGCGACGAAGTAACCATTCGCTTAAACAATCTCAATCTGCTCACTGCCGCCATGCCGCACTTGTACCTTTACGACATCACCGGTCTGCGACGTGCTGATCTTACCAACCATGTTCTTGCCAACAGATCCTCTGAACGTGTCGAGTTCACGCACTCCACCGCATCACTCGAACGCGGTGTCTATCTCTTAGTTCTCGATACAGGCTCGAGCTACGAAACGATGAAGCTCTGTGTTTGGAAGTAAGTCGTGCCGCTATTGTGAGCGCACAATGTCAAGCAACGCCACATTGGTGGAAATTCGTTCCGTGTATCCGTATGCTGTGCGAAAGAGCGATGAATCGAGAACACAATGCTGTCGCCCGTCGAAATCTTCTCCATCGCTCACCTGCGCATCAACCACAATCTCGCCTTGCCACCCTGCCGCCGTACCTATCATTCTGTGCCACTCGAACTCTGAATATGCGTTAGGTTCTGCAACGTTGCATGCACCAACCGCGCTGGAGGCACACACTTTCGTAATGGCGTCGGCCACGTTTTCAACGTAGCTGCGCGACATACGGAACGACGCATGAAGTGGTGAAAGTGAAATGCGGTCGGTGTTTCGCATACTGTCCAATATGGATTGCACTCTGTGTTGGTAATCACCTATACCATACACCGCCGGAAGACGCAGGATTGCGAGAGACAATGCGTGTTTCGTTGCATGAGCAGCATAGGTGTTCTCTGCGAGAATTTTATCGTAGTCGTGTAACGATGCCGGCATCGATGCAACGTTTCTGTATGGGAAGAATCGTGTACGAAGTGCACCCGACTCATCAATTGCTCGATTATCGATAGGTACCGAATCTCGTTTGTTGATGACATCCATGGCGAGATAGACATCGCAGCTACTGATTGCCACCAAGCGAGGAATTGTTTCTGCCATTGCATCACATGCGATTTGCACGTCTGCTTCACCCATAGGCATCATGTCTACTACAACATCATACGAGTTGCCGCGAAGGGCAAGTCGAAGGGCGTCGGGATCACGTCTATCCACAAGCAGGTCGTTCACACCAATCACAGTGTTCGGCGTGACTCCTCGATGCAGAACGGTAACCGTGTGCCCTTGCTCTACGAGCGATGTACATGCGGCCTTGCCAATAAAGCGAGTGCCACCAAGCATTAGAATGCGGAGGGATCTAGCCATACATATTTGTAAATGCGCCTATCCATTGCATTGTTCTGGTAGTTGCGCACATAGGGTTGAAGAAATCGGAAGTCTTCGTCGTACATGATGAGAAGCATGGGTGCCTGATCTATGGCATGTTGTTCTGCTTGCTGATACAGTTTCATGCGTGCTGCACGGTCGGTGGTAGAGAGCGCAACTTCGAAGAGCGAATCGAAGATGGCACTCTTGAATCGAACAGAGTTAATCGGACTCACTCCCCCACCACTCGGAATAAGCTTGCCGTAATACAGGTTCAAGAATGATTCGGGTTCTGGATAATCTGCAATCCAACCAAGTCTGTAGAATGCAGCCCTTCCTGCATCGATCGCATCGAGATGCTGTGCAAACTCCACCTGTGTAAGGCCAATGGATACGTTCAAGTTTTCCTTGAGCATTCCTTGAATCGTCTCTGCAATCGATACGTTGCGTCCACCTCCGGCATTGAGCTGCAACGTCACATCCGGGAAACCCTTTCCGCCTGGATATCCAGCCTCTGCTAAAAGCCGACGTGCCTTGACGGGATCGTAGGTGTAGCCGTGAATGCTGTTGGAGGCATAGCCGGGCATGGCAGGGGGGACGAGGCCAAACACGGCCGGACCCGATGCCTGTCCGCGCAACACGTACTTGATGATTCGGTCTTTGTCAATGGCATAGTTGAACGCTCTTCGTACGCGCACATCGTTAAACACTTTGTCGGTATTCAACATGCCATAGTACTGCGTAGAGAGCGCCGTTTTGTGCAAGAGCTGATAGTGTGCATAGGCGCCGGTTGGACGCTTTTGCGCGTCGACGATGTCGCCAAAGTATTCGTTCGCAATCCGGAACGATTCTTCCAAGTTCCCTGCCTTGAATTCCAAGAGCTGCATTTTGTCGTCACGCATAAACGAATACCGAATGCCGTCGAGATACGGAAGTCGATTACCATGCTCGTCGAATTGCCAGTACTTCGCATTCCGAACAAGTACAAGAGATCTATCCGGCGTCCACGACACAAAACTAAACGGACCTGTTCCAACGGGATGCTGGAAGAAATTCTCCTTATAGCGCTCCACGGCTTCGCGCGGATGAACAAACATCTGATGAAGGGCAACGATTTGTTCGAATGGAGCGAAGGGCTTCACTAAACGAATCGCAAACGTTGAATCGTTGATCACCTCAAAACCATCAACGCCTCGTACAGAAGGCTCTCCGTGCGATTCGAATACCGCACGTGTTGCATCATAGTACGCATCGGCACCAACCACCTTTGCCTTGATATAGTCGTAGCCTTTGGTGTTTGCTCGAAAGTCGCAAACGCGAGTGAACGAATACTTCACGTCGTGCGCAGTCATGCGGCGTCCAATACCTTTCGCAAAACAAGGATCGTCTTGAAAGAACACATCAGTACGCAGATGATACGTGTACACCGTGCCATCGTCCGATATCTCCCACCGGGTTGCCAACTCCGGCTGTAGCTGGAGGTCGGCATCGAAGGTGAGAAGGTTGTCGTAGACATTCGTGGCGATGTGCGCAGACGACGCATCGTTCACGCCCACGGGGTCGAGCGAGCGAAGCTCACCATTCTCGTTGTCTCGAAAGATCCCGCCATAGTATATCCCACCTTGGGCGGGACGCATGGTGCCTTCGGGCATGCCGTGTTTCTTACACGAGACAACAAGTACACAGCAAGAAAGGAGGAGAAGTATTCGCATGCCCAAAGATACCGTAACCTTTCAGAACTGCCGTTGTTGTTACGACGGGCACACACACACACACACTTTGTAGGATGCCATCATGGACAGCCGTGATGATGTTTTCGCTCTTGTCAAGTCGTTGACATCGAGCGAGAAGAGGTTCTTTACCCTTCACGCACGCAGACACGCTTCCGATCCGCACTATCTGCGGATGTACGAGGCGCTCGACGCAATGCCGTCGTATGACGAGGCGCTCGTGCGACGTGCGTTTGAAGGCACCAATGCCGCAAAGCATTTAGCAGTTGTTCGGCACACGCTCATCGAAGAGATCATCTCTTCGCTTTCGAAATGGTCACTCGATCTGTCGCCCGACGACGTGGTACAGCGCGAATGCGAGGCGGCGCGGTTTCTGTTTGACAAGGGGTGCCGCACGTTCGCTGAGCGACACATCCGGAAGGCTCTTACCATAGCTGTCGACAACGAGCTGCCCGTTCGCGTCCTTGAAGTGTGCGCCTTGCAACGCAGACTGTACACGGATGAATCAAAGCATCTGCGAACAATACTAGAACAAGAACTACGAGCCGTGACGATGATTCGCGAATTGCACGAAGCACAGCGAGCAGCCATGGATCTCGACGTGATCAACGTTGACGTTAGCACCATACAATCTCGCGTAGCCCAAGTGCAGTGGCTATGTCGTGCAATGCATACGGCGGTGAACCATGGAACACCGACAGACGTGCATAGTGCAATGGTGAATATCGTGGAAGCGATTCGAGCAGTGCCAGACCTTTACCGCTCACATAGTAGAGTGTGGTGCGATACACTTCTTGATGTGATTGTCGAGGCATCACTTCGGCAGGATCGGGAGACCTTGCGCGATGTGATCGATCTGATCTCTACGATACGATCGATCTCTCATCCGCTTGCAGTGCGACGTCTCTTAGATACCGTGCACACTGTTGCGCAATGCGCACTAGCGCTGCATAACGGCAAACCGGAGCATGTGATCGAACTCCACGTGGATGGTTCGTGCTTGTCGCCCAGCATGCTGGCAGTATGGGGCGTTCACCGTGCCGCCCTTCACCTTGAAGCAGACCGTGCACAAATGGCATTGCAACTAATCAATGAAGTGCTGAACGATACTTCCATGCGGAGCGAGCAACCCCGTTGGTACGGTCAGGCATTGATCTTGAACGTGATGATCCACTATGCTATGGGGAACGAAGAGTATGTTCCCTACTGCATTCGTTCAGCACAGCGCAAAGGCGAAGCGAAACATTTCTTCTCTGCTGGTGATGTTGCCCTGCTACGTGCGATCGGACGTCTCGTAGAGCGCAACGAATGCGATTCGATGACGCAGGCAACAGCATCGCTGTCCACCTCGCCGCTCATCAACGTTATCCGAGCATGGGCTGTATCACTTGATCGGCGTATCAAGCTCGATCTGGACCGTGCGAGAGTAGGAGCGGCCTGACGGCGTATCGTTGGAGTACAGCAGCTTGTCGGATCCAATAGGTTCAAGCGAAACTTGCGTAGCCGGTAGATCGAGTTTTCGCTGCACCTCTACGCATCTCTTTCGTGCCAGCTCGCGATTGTATTCAGGATTGCCTGTTCGATCTGCATAGCCAAGAATGCGAACGCGCGTTTCAGGTTGAACGCGACTCTTGACGCGCTCGAGAATGGCCTTGTTCTCTTCATTTAAGTCGGCGCTATTGTATTCAAACATGATCAACGAATACCGCTCGATCAGTTTGCCCTGCTCCGTTGTTGAACGTCCGGTTTTTGCTGTTACAACTTCCACGGGCACGCGAATCTGAGCCGTTGCCTGCTGGCCCGCGTCATTGAACACTGAATACGTTGCCACCACCGGCTGATCGCTGTTCGGCTTTGGATCTACGTCAAGATTCCACGGTGTACGATTCGGCACGCCACTCCCTTGATCGTCGCGAAGTGCACGCTGTTGCTGGGTGACGTTGAATGACCACTTCGAGATATCGGTACCTGACTTCACTGTTGGATCAAACGTGATCTGCTTTGGCGTGACGGCACGCTCGCGGTCTTTGAATTCGACGGTCTCAAGGATGAGAGGATCGTTTGACTCAAGCTCGACGCGCTGATTTTCTTCGCGACCTTCGACGTATTGATTGTTCGCCGGACTTGATGGAAGCAATCGTGCATCTACAGACATGCGCGATGCATCGATTCCCCACACGGTTGCCATGTAGTCGCGAACGGCCTCTGCACGTGCTCGAGCAAGCGTCTTATTGTTCGCCTCTACGCCAGTGTTGTTCGTACATCCAACCAACTTGATCGTGGCCTTTGGATTCGAACGCATTCGACTACCAACGATGTTCAACATGTTCTTATACACGTCTAGCTGATCGCGTGTGAGCTCTGTTGCGCGGAAGTCTTTTGTGTCTTCTGGATCGATACGAGAGAGCTGCGTTGTGGCTAGATCGCTGCTGTTCTCTGCAAAGTAGATGTGATGCAACAGTGGGAACGTTTCGATCACGTCCGTTTCTTCGATCAAGATTTTTGTCACTGGTACAGCACGTCCTTGCGCATCGAGCATCGTTGCGCTAACGGCAAGACCCGGTTCGAACAGTCGTGGCACTTCACGCACATACGATTCGTGAATCGTGACCGTGTGATACTCTACCCAATCCTCCGTGCGAGATTCGTCCTGCACGTCCGACCCTTTGAGATAGATGTTCTCCTGTGCAATACTCGGCTTGGCCACAACTGTGGTGTCGCGCCGATACACGGTATCACGCTTGATGATCGGATCACGAGGTCTGTACGCCCCATATCGCACCATGGCACCCAATTGTATTTGCGAAACTTTCCACTGCACGTCAGAGATCTTCGTGATCGGAAAATGATAGCGTACTTCGGGAAGAAGTTCAAGGGAAGGTCCTAAGGGCAGCGAGTAGGCAAGGCCGATAGAAGCGTGCACTTGGAGTTTGGAAGCATTCGGAATGGCGCCCGCAATCTCGTTGCGAACAGTAGATCCATTCGCAGCGAACACATAGCCGTCTGGTGAAATGAGTGTTTCTCGCTGGTCGAAGTTGGAGGAGATCATGTAGCCGGCTCGACCTCCTACGTAGACCCAGAACTTGTCAAACGGAGTAATGCCGAGCGTTGGCTCGAGTGTGATGAGTGGCAACGTTGCGTCGAGTGCATGCGTGACGGTGATGCTTCTTCGTTCGCCAACTGGAATGGGTCCGTCTTTCAACACCGGTTCGTTACCAATGACTTCATCGGTGCTGAGCGCGCCACTTAACATGGTGAAGCCCAACCGTGTTTGAAGCGTGAACATATCTGCCAATGGAAGTTCAAAGAACACTCCAAGCGCCGGAGCGATTGCCGTTGCGCCTGTGTATTCGATGCAGCAAGATGGGACGCCGGGGAGCTGACCAAACGATGTACTATGCGTGGTGATCGCGGCACCCGCATAGGCACCAAAGAAGTGCCGCAATATCAACGTATCACGCTGTGCAAGCGCACTTCCAGAGCCAAGGCACGTAATAAGTACTGCCAAGAATATGCGTCGCGCCGAGAACCAATGTGTCATACGTTCCGAAAAGTCAGTTGCTTAATGAATGATGTGCAGCGGCGCCGTACGACGTCGCGTTGGCGTCGTGAGGATCACGTGGTAGGAGCCGGCAGAAACAGACTCGACGTCAAGTGGCATGGTGTAGACGGCATCGCCCGAGCGGTGCTCCCATGATGATGTGGCCACAACCTGACCTGTTACGTCAACGATGTCGATGCGATGTAGGCCAGGCTCGAACACGTCTGCTGTGATGGCAACCGTCGACGTAGCAGGATTCGGATCTGCACGAAGGATGAGTCCGCCAACACTTCGCAACAATCGGTCGTCACCCTGCCTGCAGATAGCGAGCATGAGCGAGCCATCGTAACGTCGGATGTTTGGTACCGAGCCAGACAGGAGCAACGTTGCATCCACCACCTCCAACGACGTGCTGTCTACATCTCCCAGCGTCACGTCTCCGATGATGTTGAAGAGCGTATCGAGCGTTGAAGAGAACTTCAATCCCGACACATCCATGTCGAGATACGTAATGCCCCCAATACTTTCATTGCGTGTGATCACGCCACCTTCCACAGACTTCGCTACAAACGTAGACGTGATGTACTTGATCGACAGCGAGATCTGAATGTTCGACGCGTTGGGTGCACCCAACACAATGTATCCCGATACCGGCATGGCAAAGTTCTTTGCGCGCGGATCTGCGATCAGGTCTGGCATGCGAATCTCCACCTGGATATTCAGGCGTCCACTTCCGCTGAGCGGCACAATGCGTTCGTCTGCACATGGCTGATCGATGGTGAACACAATACTGTCGCGATACTGCTGCTCAGCCGCCGGAGAGAAGCTCACAATCACATCATATCCCGTGCCTGGTGCGATAACAATGGGCGCAGTGGCTGCAACCGCAAAGGCGCCACTCGACGTGCCCTTTAACGTCACCCCAGTGATGCGTATCGGTGCCGACGTGGTGTTAAAGAGAGTCAGCCGCTGTTGGGATGTAGACGCAATGTCGATGGCGCCGAATGCAATCGCATTGGGCGCACCCGGCAATTGCGTTTGTCGCTCAGCAAAAACATCGGTTCGGATGGATGTTGGGGCATTGTTGATCGTTGCCCGAACGACGATGGTGGCGCGTTTCGGTCCGTCTACTGTTTGCTGCGCATCAAACGATATCTGCAACGCACGCGCCTCTCCTGGCGCAAGGGCCGTTGCGATGAAGGTTGCTTGGTTCGTGATCGTGACGAGTGATGCGTCCGCGCCGATCACCGACACGTCGATGAGCGAGATGGGCAGTGCGCTTGCATTGGTATAGACAATAGAGTCTTGCTTCACCACACAACTCACGTTACCAAACGTGAGCGCCGTTGGTGCATTTACAATGCCGTTCACGCCCTGACCCTGCACGGCAACCATAAAGGAGTCTTTGCATGGCGCGTCGTAGACAAACCACAACACGGCCGATGTGAGACCCGATGCCATGGGCGTGTACGTGATGTCGAACTGCTGCGACGCTGCTGTCGCAATGGTGACCGACTGCGGCGTAACCACAACGTCAGGCGAAGACGAACGAACGGCCACGATGCGAACATCGCCTCCCGTTGAATTCATGTATGAGACTTGCGTGAGTAGTGGCGTATTCAATTGTGTAACGCCTATATCGACAAGTGCAGGTCCTGTGATGGCAAGAGGTACTTGTTGAACGGAAATAGGTACGTCGATACTGAGGTATGACGGATCGTCTGTGCGAATGCTAAGGATGGCAGACTTCACGCCATCCAACGAACCGGATGCATTGTATTCAACAACGTACGAAACAGATGCACCCGGTGCCAGCGATACGTCTTGCGTTGGCTGGTAGATCATCGTAAAGGAAGCAGCATCGGGTCCGTTGATGAATCCCGGATAGAGCACGCTAAATGTTGTGGTGCCACTATTGCGAACCACTACACTGTCGCGTTTCCGCGTACAACGTTGAATCACTCCAAGATCTATGCTCGTTGCAGAAAGCTGTATGGAACTTTGGATGGCCTTTCCGGAGAGAACCAAGTATGCGCTATCGGCGCAACTACGTCCGGTTACTGCCGATGCAAAGACGAGCACAGCAGAGTCGTCACCCACTGCGGTGGGCGAATACGAGATCTGCACTATCATCGACGATCCGGGCTTGAGCACCACGGGAGGTTGTGGCAATGCACTCAGAATCGCAAACGGTGGCGCGATGGTGGGCAGCGATGGAATGTCGAGGTCGCTCGTTCCATCATTGCGCACTTCTATCGTCACACTCTTCGTATCTCCTACACGCGTACTTGCAAACTGTCCCGTACCAACAACGCTCAGACTCGGAAGCACACCCTCGAATCGTACGTAGAGAGTGCGAGGGATCGAGCACTCTGCGAGCTGTACAAAAACAGGTACGACAACCGTACCGAGTTGCTTTGCCGTAACCGTGATGCGAACATTTCGAACGCCATCGGGTGGAACGAGCACGAATGGCAATGTGCCAGAAGCAACAACAACGCCAATGTTCGTAGACACAATACTCTGCAACGTTGTGCTAATCGTGCCTGTTGTCTTTATGGTTACGTCTTCTGATGTGCCCACCCCTACGCAGATAGTACCGTAGTCGATTGTGTCTTGTGTGGTAATGCCACGCCAAATGAATTGTACATCACGTTTCTGTACTTCTGTTTTCAGGGTAATCACCCACGGATTATGTCCGGCAATTGTATCGTTGGTTGGCAACGACAGCGTTGCGGAAACGGGTCCAAGCTGACCTACCTGCGCGGTAAACTCTACGATGTAGGGCTTCTGATCGTACGCCGCCACGGTATCCGGAAACACCGTCGGCTGCACAAGCGTGAAGCCCGGTGCGCCTGCAATTGTGGGCTGCGTGATCTCGAGTGGAGACTCGCCGGAATTGCGAATCCAGATAGTGTCGCGAAGAACAACGTTCGGACATGCCGCTGTATCAAGCAGTACCGACGAAGGCGCGTCGATCACGGGTGGGCCGAAGAGTCGAATAATGTTGTTTGCAGATTGCGACAATACCCACGAAGGTTCTGTAAGGTAGGGAAGGTTTGAAGGACTCGGGATTTGTTGTGCAACAGAGATCAAGAAGGTTGAATCCTTACTCGCAAAAAACACATCGGCCGCCCACGAAGAACCATAGCCCGAGATTGTGTCCCCTGCCTCCCAGCTTCCATCCCTTCCGCGCCAGAACACAACGATGTCGTTGCCATTGCCGTAGCCAAGAAGTTTCATTCTGCGCAGCGATCGAGAAAGCGTATCGCTCACGGGTCCGTTGTAGTACTGTGCATCCAGCGGAACATCGCGCACATCATACCGTCTGCGTCCGTCCCCACCATTCAACGTACCAGGCTGATCTTGCGGAAAGGGCTGCGCACTCACGGCACCAAAGGCACCATTAGCAAGGCGCGAACCAAGCATGATGCCACCGCCAGAACCCGCT
>JBBRES010000006.1:0-26168 GCA_038202665.1 Kapaibacterium sp. (SeqCode)
AGGGTGGAACGGGGCACCAACGTCACCATTACCGTGCAACCACCACGTCCACAACAATCACGTCCGAACGTTGTTGGCCTGCCTCTCCGTCGCGCAATTACCATCCTGCATGCAGCCGGGGCTGAAGTGCGCGTAAAGGGGTCTGGCAGGGTGCGAAGTCAAGTGTGGAACGGTGCAGTCTGTACCGTTCTCTGTGAGTAACTTCGTAGCCACTCGTGGATTCTTGTCCTGCCCGTGAAGATCACACCTACCATACTCATCAGCCTATTTCTGCTCGCATGTTGCGTGAGCATGAGCAGTGCTACCGAGCTCGTCCCCAATATTCCAACATTTGGGGCGCATCGAATTGGTTCTAAGGTGCAGCGAACGATAAAGATTGATGTTCGCGTTCCTGGTGGACCAGACTTTTCGGTCAAGAAGCCTTCTGGTCTCAATCATCCGTATCGTGTTGAAGATGGTAAGGGTCCCAATGGGATGTATCCAGTTGTGGATGGTCAGTTCGTAGAACTCACAGTAACGTTCCACCCAACGGCTGACGGAGAGTTCCGCGACACACTCATCCTTGAACGTCCTGCAATTGGCAATAGGGTAGACAAGATCATTGCGATCTTTAGCGGAATTGGTTCACGTGTTTCTATCAAAGTTGTGCCCGTAGACTTTACGCTTGAAGACTCCAACATCTATATCGGTGACTCCATCGGCATTCAGCGACGAGTACTGCTCGATAAAGATGATGCTCACAGATTTCGACAGATGAAAGCAACGAATCTCGGCCCTCCTTTCCGCCTTATCATTAGCCCCGAAACAGACACTCAAGGCGGTGAGATCATACTTGGTGCGTCATTTGAGCCACGCATCCCAGGGGTGTTCCGTGACACGTTGGCGTTCGAACGCATCGATACAATTCCGGGCGTTGCGGAAACCGTCGTGTTGGATACAATTGTCTACATGTTTTTTGGCATCGCAAAGCAGCAGCAAGGCAAGATTGACCTCGCCTTCAATGCCTTTGTGGGCGACGCGCCTATGGAAAAAAGTGGCTCGTTCAGAGTAGAGTCTTCAAATCCGTATACCTATACGGGAAGTGCACTCACCAATGGACCGTGCGATTCCATTCGAGTTGTGAATAGTTCTGTGAAGCCTGAAGAAGACCGAGTAGACTACACCGTACGTTGTGTGCCAATACGCATTGGGTCGTTTGTAGACACACTAGTAATCAAGCGCTTCAATGCAAAAAGGGAAGTCGTCGATCAGACGCTCATCGTATGTACCACAACAGTTCGGCCACGTCCGCTTACGCTAACTCTTGCATTCACACCAGAAGTTTCAACCGCTAAGATTGGCGACACCGTTACGTTTGCCGTAATCGCAACCGCAAATCACGTTCCGGATGAACCTGCACGCGTGAAGAGCGCTACGTTTACGTTCGCGTATAATGCTACGGTGCTCATTCCTCTACCATCGTCAACGGTAACAACAGACCGTCGGGGCGACACGAGCACGGTTACCATTACGCGTGCACAGTCAGAAGAACTTCGGCTCGTCACAGGAGTCGATACACTTGGTGTGTTGCGTTGTGTTGTGGCCCTTGGCAACGCAGAACGCGACGTTGTACAGCCGCTCATCTCGGTATTGGAAGCAGAGCAAACAGCACAAACTTCGTATCAGCTCAATGCTGCTACGATTACCGTTTCAGATATTTGGGAGCATGCAGGCGGTCCCCGTCTCGTGAATTCGCTTCGCGGTCCGTGCGACATTAGCGTAGACCCTACTCCCATGCGCACAACGTCCACCATGAAACTCACAAACGTGCCAACCGATGTTGGTACGCTTCACATTGTGCGTTCTTCTGGAGTAGTAGTGGCGGATCTCACAGCCGACGTTCGCGCAGGTGTGCGAGAATTTGTTCTTACAGCAGGCACAGGAAGCGGTATTGCCCTTTCACCAGGCACCTACTATGCCCGTTTGCTCGTGGGCTCGAATGGAAAAACTGTCTATAGTGTTGTTCGTATGATCGTGGTGGAATAGTCCACCAGTATCTTTGCCCATGCGCTTATTCCTTCTTCTGCTGCTCGCCACGACGTGCCTTCGGGCACAGACTCCGTTAAGCGTAGAAGCCATTCCAGGTATTACGTTCTTTACGCCCCTTTCCACCTTCACTTCCATTAGTGGTGTACCGAATCCCGGAGGCCTCACATTTGCGCCGCAAGGGATGACACTTTCGGGTCACTTCATGATTGGTGCAGATTTCTCCATTGCAAATCAATGGCGGCTGGGCTTGCGCACAGGGTTTCAGGGTGGCGGGGCAACCTATACGGCTACGGAGAAGGTGACGATCGCTCAACCGAGTGGACCGTACATCGCAACCATCGAGCATACGATGACGGTGTCGTTCCTGATGCTGAATACCGAACCGTATCTCCGATACGAACCTCTGAACTGGTTGGCGATTGACGTTGGGTTTCCTTTCATGATCCCGCTGATTCCACGATACAAGCAAACGCAAGTGTTCACGGATCCGGCAGGATTGCAATTCACAGACGGAAGTGTGGAGCAAGAAACGGGAAGCGGGACCCTATCCTCGATCCGCAGTCCCGTGCTCTTTGGTTCCGTGCGTGCATCGGCATTGCTGCCGTTAACATCACGACGTGATGTGTTTCTGACGCCTCAGGTAGACGTTCAAACATCACTGCAAAGCCTTGTAACAACGGCTACCGTCGCTGCCTTGCTCGTTCGTGTTGGGGTTGGTGTTCGGTATAGTCCGCAGAGCGTTCCCACGCTCGTGCGCGACACCACATTCACGCGCGACACGATTACCGTGTTGAGCTCGCGAGCGAAACAGGCCATCACTGAACTTGCTGATCAGCAAGTAGAAGAGTTTGGCTCCGGAGCAGACACCGTGCGCGTCCTCATCTCGCAGCACTATCGTACCACACTGCCAAAGCCCGCTGCTGTTCTTCGTGCTGCATTGCGTGTTGCTTTTGTGGGGTATGGCGGCAA
Organism: Kapaibacterium sp. (SeqCode); assembly: GCA_038202665.1. Taxonomy (GTDB): domain Bacteria; phylum Bacteroidota; class Ignavibacteria; order Kapaibacteriales; family Kapaibacteriaceae; genus Kapaibacterium. The sequence goes on from JBBRES010000006.1 coordinate 2,998, forward strand.
GGATGTTACGGATGCAAGTGTGCAGATTCGAAAGGTGCTTGTAACGCGACATGTACCACTGCTGCCCGTTGTAGTGTTCACACAATTGGAAAGCGCTCTTCCGTCGCGATATGTAAAACTTCCGCGGCGAGAGGCGCAGCGATTTTCGGAGTCGAGTCTGAAGACCAATGCAGCAACACATTGGCAGTATCACGTCCTGAACGTGATCGGAAGTCGCATGATGCAACATCCTCAAACACGCCTAACCATCCATGGAGTGGACGATGGTTCTGAAGCAGGTGGAGAGCTTATTCGTGGACGTATCGAAAGTGTGCGGACGTACATCATGTCGTCATTCGGCATCGCTCCTTCTCGCCTCAGTTCTGACGTAGAGCATGCAGAGCGATATCACGATTGGATAAGCATGTCCGACTCCGCCTCCACCCTTACAGCACCTCTCCACCTATCCGATACGATCTTGGAAACCACGCTTCCGGTTGTTCGCATCTATCCCGATGCCGTGAACGAGGCGCCGCTTCGTGCGTGGAGTGTGATGCTTTCAAAGGATTCTTCGACCATCCGTTCGTTTGCAGATACACTTGCACTACCGACCCAACTTTCATGGAACATGAATGAAGATCTGGATGCAGACTCTGCGCAAAACTCTACAATCGTGGCTACGCTGAGTTTGTTCGATGTAGAAGGCAACGTTGCGTCCAGTGAACCAAGTACGATTCGTGTTCGTGCTCCGCAAGATCTCAATCCAAACGCTGCACCGTTCGAGCGTGTAGAATATCTTGTGATATCTGCGCCGAATGCAACAATAGACGAACTTCCCAAGATGCCGATACCAACGTCGGTCCGCAGCATCGATGTGTGGAATGGATCTCCTTCCGTAGCAGTACCCGGCGTACTTGTTCGCGCACATGGGATGAACGAAACGCCGTGGTTCAGAAAGAACCTTGCAGATCCTGAGCTCTACTTCTGGTCGAGCGAGACCAGGCTCTATACAAAAGAATAACGGCGGTCAGTTCTGAACTGGGCCGCCGTTACTCATACACACCATGTAGGCAATAGTTCTATTGACCTAAGTCGTTTAATGCTTTTTCGTATGGCGCTGCAGTAGCGGCATCAATGGATGCAGCCTTCGTTATGGCTTGCTGAAGAAGAGTACGTGCCTCTGCGGTATTGCCACGATCACGCGCCAGCAAACCAAGTTCTCCAAGAGCGCCAACTTCATACTGCACCAGGTGCATGGATCGCGCAATGTCGAGTGACTGTTGCAAGTACACGCGGCTTTCGTCAAACGATCCGCCGGAGCGAAGTTTTGCGCCAAGCGTACGAGCGATCAACGCACATTCCATGCGGTTGTTCTGTGCCATGCATCGATCGAGGTCTTTGCGAAGGCTTGCGATCACGCTCGACTGATTGTTGATGTCGAGTTGGGCTTCGCGAGAGTCGTTATGTAAGAATCTGGGCTCACTCTGTGCCACGCTAGGACGTGCAACACGAGCATCACTCGGTGTGACGCTAGGACGTGCGACACGAGATTCACTCGGTACGACACTCGGAAGTGCGACAGGAGTTTCGCTCGGTGCTACACGAGGTTGTGCGACACTAGGACGTGCACCACTATCGTGAGACTCAACGTGAGAAGGTGAGATCAGGTACACTGTTGCGGCGGTGCCAAGAGCAACGAGGGCGGCGGTGCCAACCCACGTCCATGTTGCGCTGAGACCACCTACGAAACCAGTTGAAGCAGAAGCGCCAGAGGCCACTTTTCCTGCCACGGCATCTTCAACACGCTGTAGAAATCCGGTTGGGATCGCCACAATTGGTGTTACGGTTGCAAGTGCGGTCTCGACAGCCAACATTTCTTGCACCTCGCGTGCGAATGCGGGCGAGGCTTGTTGCCGCGCTTCGAATTCGAGTAGGCTATCCTCGCTCAAGGAGCGATCTAGAAAGCCGGAGAGAAGTTCGTCGTTTGTCATCGTAGCTCGTTCAGGATCGGGGACAAAGATTGCTGCAGTAGTTTCTTCGCTCTGAAGACGCGAACCTTCGCGAGCGACACGCCTATGTTCAGAGCTTTTGCGATGTCCTCATAGGCAAGGTCATCGAAATATTTCAGTTCCAGTGCTTCTCGAAATTCCTCTGGCAGATCGGCAATGGCCTTTTCGAGAGCGGCTCGAAGCAAGAAGTCTTGCTTGTGCGAGGAGTCTTCCTCCCCTACCATCATCTCTTCATTCAGCTCTGCGTGGTGTTTCCGTCCGCGTAATGCCTTCAGGCAAAAATTCCGTGCGATCGTAAACAGCCACGCGGCAAAACTTCCATCTGAAAAAGAACTTCTCTTGTCGTAGACCGTCATGGAGATCGTCTGGAACATGTCCTCCGCCTCTTCATGACTCCCCAGTGCCCTCAAACAATACGCATAGATGCGCTTGTCATAGCGTCGGAACAGTGTTCGAAAGGCTTGCTCATCATTGTTGTCTCGAACCAGCCCGAACAGTTCCTCGTCGGTGAGGAGAGTGTTTGTCATAGACAAGGCCAAGAAGCCATGGGTGGGGAAATCGTTACAGCGCCTCCCGGGTTTGCGAAAAGCATGCGGCATACGACCATAGAATCGAATGGGGTAATGTACTGCCAGATAATGAGTTACCCGCGGAATACGTGAATTCTGTAATTTCCGCATTCTATTTCTTTAACCAGAGGGGGCTATGAGATTCTCGATCTTCCTGATGATTTTCCTAGGACTTTGCGGTCCAGTGGTGCAGGCACAAACAATGCAGGCTGATAATACAGCTCCGATGGAGTCTCCTTCCAAAAGGTACGCCATGCAAGTCGGTCCAACGATCGGTCTCGTTGGCGGTGGAATCAATACAGAGAATGGCATCGGACGCAAGGTAAATCCGGACTTTATCGCACTTCCTTACTTTGGTGCCGTCATCTATGCCCCGTTCGGTGTAGATACGCGCTTGGGTCTGCGTCTCGATATTGCCTATAGCTCCGTGAGCTCACTTGTGCGGCCGTATGAGTATTATTCCGGTGGCTCGAACTGGTCAAAGTCGTTCCAGGAACGCTACAATTACGTCACAATTGCTCCTATGTTCAATCTGGCTGGCTTCCTCATCGGTATGGGTATCAACATCCCAGCATCGGCCACTATGAAGAACGATGCAGGTACGGAATTCGAAGTCCGCACGACAGATATGAAAACGGCGCTGGATGTTCGCCTTGGCGGACAGATCACGGTCTGGAATTCAAACATGGGACTTCTTACTGTTGATATCCTTGCCAAGTACTGTTTTACCGGCGTCTATAACGACAACAGTTATACCATGGGCTCTTCTGTGGAGCACATCGGATTTCCAGCAGAGGCCTCGAGCGGCAAGGCCATTACTGGTATGACCCCTGCCTCCATAACCCTTGGTTTGTCCTACTTGTTCAATCTCAAATTTTAATGCAACGAAAGGCTATCACAATGAAGACCATGTTCATCGCACTGTTCGCCCTCGTTGCCATGGCAGCACTTCCATCGTGTAAAGATGGCGGTACAGGACCACATCCGGGACTTGAACTTTCCATCGTAGACGAAAGCGGCGTTCTGTATACACTTTGGGGTAACGCCCTCATGACAGGCGACTCCGTAAAGTCAATGCAAATGCCATTTGACACGCTCACGGTCCGGAATGGCGTCATTCGTCTTTCAGTCCTAAACGACAAAAGTCTTTGGAAACGTTTAGAGCGGTTCAACAACTTGAACCTTTCTTCTACCACCATCAGTTTCACAGAGCCAGCAACAATGGCCGAAGGAACGTATGCGTGGGCGCCAGGCGCGACGCCGCTTACGGCCGGTATCGGCGCTACAGTAGAAGTGAGGGGACACTCGTACCTGCCGGTCTCCGGTCAGACGGTGATCACAAAGGTCTATAAGAAAGCAGACGGAACGGTGATCGGGTACAAGGGCTATCTCAACGGCGTGTGTTCCGCAATCACGGTTGTTCCGGGTACCACAACTATTCTCACGATTCCGCTCGTACTGCAAAGCTGCGTGTTCGACGTACAGATCCCTGGGCAGCAGTGACCTCTTATTGGGAAATCGATCAATTACTTGGCGCCGATGCAATTGTCATCGGCGCCGGTATTATAGGCCTATCCACCGCTATTGAACTGCGTGAACTGCACCCTACATGGCGGGTTGTTGTGTTGGAGCGCGGACTTCTTCCCACCGGTGCATCTACGCGCAATGCAGGTTTTGCCTGTATTGGCTCTCCAAGCGAGATCTGGTGCGATATACAGGCCCTTGGCACCGATGCCGCACTCGAGGTGATTGAACGTCGATGGAAGGGGCTGCGGGCACTGCGCGCCCGCTGTGGCGGCAGGGATATTGGCTATGAAGAGCACGGTGGGAGCGAGATCTTCTTGCAACACCACGAATGTTTGGAGCACCTCGACGAGATCAACGCGCTGATGCGCGATGTAGTGGGCGGGACCATGTTCGTTCCCGATAACGAGCGCACCGCTTCATACGGAATGTCGGCCTCCATCTCCACGCTCATCTACACACTCTTCGAAGGCACACTGCACTCTGGCAAGCTCATGCATGCTCTATGGTCAATTGCCGCTGAACGCGGCGTGATCATTCACACAGGCGCTCTCGTAACACGTAAGCAACTACTTACGGATACATGGGAAGTGACTGTGCAAGGCGTGATGGGCGAGCGCACGTTCCATGCGGGTGTGGTGGTGGAATGCACGAACTCTGCGATGGAAACGCCAGGACGTGGACAGGTAATCGTCACAGAGCCCCTTGCCTCCTTGCCCCTTCAAGGGTCCTTCCATTACGATGAGGGGTACTACTACTTCCGGTCGCTCGGCAACCGCGTGCTTCTTGGCGGTGGCCGCAACCTGGACTTCGAGGCAGAACGTACAACGTCGTTCGACCTTACGCAGCAGGTCCAAGAGGCTCTGGAAGAGCTCCTCTACACTGTCATTCTCCCCACGCAACGTCCACGCATAGAGCACCGCTGGGCAGGCACCATGGGCTTTAGCGCCACCAAGCAACCTCGAGTAGAACGCACGGAGCCGGGCTATGTGCAGGCATTCGGTTGCAATGGTATGGGAGTAGCGATTGGCACGGAGGTAGGGCGGCAAGCGGCAGCCCTCGCTATCTTTGTAGATGGCAATTCCCGCACGTGACATCGTCAAGGGTCCACCCGAGCTAAAAGGCTTGACTCGTGGAGCACTTGAACAACTCTTTCTCTCTTTTGGTGAAAAGAAGTACCGCGCGCATCAACTCTATGATGCGCTGTATATCAACCGACTTGAATCGATCGACGACATGGTCGTACTCCCTGCTGCCTTGCGTGCAACCATAGCCGCAACGTATCGCATGCAGAGTGTGGCCTTGCAACAGATTCAACATTCGGAAGACGGCACCAAGAAATTCCTTTTTGATCTGTACGACGGAAGGTCGATCGAAAGCGTTCTCATTCCTACCGAGAAGCTTGATGAAGATGGCAAGCCGCACCGACTCACCTTGTGCGTGTCTACGCAAGTAGGATGCAATCTCGGCTGCAAGTTCTGTGCGACCGCATCGCTGAACCTATCGCGCAATCTATCGGCCGGAGAAATCGTAGATCAATTCTTGCAGGCGCAAGCGCACTCCGAAGAGAAGATTACGAACCTCGTCTTCATGGGCATGGGCGAGCCGATGCAGAACTACGACAACGTGATGGCGGCTGTCGAGATCTTCACAGATCAACGAACCGACATGGTGGTATCACGTCGCGTTACCATCTCCACAGCCGGTGTCATTCCTGGCATCATGCGCATGGCTGACGAGGGCAAGCTCATCAAGCTTGCCGTCTCGTTGCACGCCACAACGCAGGGTGTGCGCGAGAAACTCATGCCCATTGCAAAGAAGTACACGCTCTCGCAACTCGGCGATGCGCTCGAATACTACTATCGCAAAACGCATAAGGGCGTCACGTTCGAGTACATTCTTTTTGATGGCATTAACGATGGACCTGAAGATGTGAAGCGTCTTGCAAAGTATGCGCGACGAGTTCCTACACGCATCAACATCATCCCTTTCCACGAGATCGACTTTACCAATCCGATTGGCTTTGCTGCAGAGCTTCGTCCAACCCCGCCGGAACGTTTCGATTGGTTCTTGGCGCAACTCCGCGCCGAGGGCGCAAACGTGATCGTGCGAAGCAGCAGTGGCTTGGATATCGACGCGGCATGTGGTCAGCTTGCGTTGAGCGGAGGGCATTAAGAGAACGTTGTACGACGCTGTTGCGCGACGCTACGACGTAAAGTTTTTCAACGTGATTTTCGATTCTGCTAAACGCCCCAACCATGAAGTTCTTCCTCGCCGCCTTCCTCTTCCTTCTCCCTATCCTCGGTGTTGCGCAAATCTACAAGCAGCCGCGGCCGGACAGTGCGACGAGTGCCTATGTGTTGGACTTTATAGACGAGGTGCAGCCGAACACAGACACGAAGTATGTGGTGAGGTTGTTGAATGGCGACATCGTCACGGGTGCAATCGTCGAAACGGGGAACGATCAGGATGGATTTTTCATCAAGATCAGTACGCAATTCGGTCGGGCCCGCATCTATGCAAAGGAGATTGCGTGGATGGAGTATGCCGATGGAGAGTACCGCCACGGACATCGTGGCTACCTTATGCCAACGGCAATTCCCATAGGTAATGATCATTTCTTAGGAGACATAGAGATCGCCTTTCTCTATGCTGGAGTAGGAATCGGAAACGTGGTCTCGATTACCGCTGGACGGTCATTCATTCCAACGGTTCCATCCGCTGAACAAGTAAGTCACGTCAACGTCAAGGTCACCGTTGCCGAAAGCGAGAACGGACTGGTAGACGGCGGCAAGCAGTTCTATGCCGTGGGCGTCACCGGCACGTGGCTGAATGCAAGCAATTTTTTGGGTAACGTCTATGGCGTGGCAACCTTCACGGGCAAACGCACGGCCGTAAGCACGATGCTTTTTGCAAAGGTGGCAGGGGCAAGTCCGATGAAGCTGCGCTTTGGAACGCTACTCGACTCTGCGAACGTGTATTACGACAACGGGACAATTGGTGTGGGCTTGTCGATGGACTCACGATTTTCCGATGCGCACGACCTGCATTTTGTGGGTGAGCTTTGGAATAACGATATCACTAAACCCTCCAACACTGTCCTGTACTTGGGCCTTCGGCTAGCCAACGATCGGATCGCCATGGACTTCGGCATGAGCGTCTTCACAGCGCCAGCGGTGGTGCCAACTGTTGCGTTTGCTTGGACGCCGTTTAACTGACCTGCGACACGAAGACGCGCGAAGGTGTTTTTTCTAGTTTCTGTGTTATGTCCAGATTCTTATCTTTGTAGCCCTTGGTCAGGTAGCTCAGTTGGTAGAGCATTGGACTGAAAATCCATGTGTCGGGGGTTCAACTCCCTCCCTGACCACACCGTAAAATCGTAAGCCCTTTGTAATCCATGTGTTACAAAGGGCTTCTTTTTGTTCGGCCGCGTCAAGCTCGCAGCCGGCTCACGCCTTCAGTGTGCATACTACGTGCCTTCCACTACCGGGCACGCGCTTCCCTGATGAGGCACAACTTCTGGAAATCAGGACGTTGGGTATGTACAGATATGCAGCGCCGGTTACACACGGTTGGTCTCTGTCACAGAGTGTTGGTTGCTAACGAGTGTACTGCACAACACGATTGCATTCCTTTGCGAATGCGCACGTGAGCAAACGCAAAGAAGTACAAGGATGATTGGAGCTATAGTTCTCTCAAGTAACCACAATAAACACAAAACTACATGTCGCGAGATGGGGGAAGGAAGCCGGCGGTATCGAGCGCGGCGATCACATGGCGGAGCAGGGGGCCAGTAATCATCAATGCATACTTTCGTGATGACGCATTCGGAAAAGGAACGATCAAGCGCTTCTTCTTGTATAGTGCAATCGTTTGCGAAAGTGACGACGCAGACATACTTGGATAGTGACGCTTAAAGAAGGTGGAGTTCACAATCTGGTCTTCGAGAGATGCGTGCAGAACATGCAATTCTTTTGCGTTGATGAGACCTTTTGTGTGCGCTTGCTGAAGTGCAGGAACGAGTACAATTTCTCGCAGTGAATCAATGTTCAGAAGCTCGTAGACGCGTATGAGCTCTCGATGCAGACCACCTATCACGAACTCGCACCAATGCATCAATGCCTCATCTGTTCCCGCGTCGGCAACGGATAAGTGTTGCATGTAGGCATTTCTATCATGACAAAAGACGGCAGTGGGATTGATGATACGACCATCGCTGACGCGGAATCGTGCACGTACAAGCATCGCATACGTGATGAGTCGCACAACTCTGCCATTGCCGTTGATAAACGGGTGCACAAATGTGAATCGGTGGTGCGCCATCGCAATGCGCAACAGATCTTCTCTCGCGTTCTGAGTTGTGTTTATGAACTCAACAAGTTCATGCATCAATGCATCAATCTTGGTTGGCGACGGAGGGATGTGGGAAGATGACGTAATGTGCACTTGCTCTGAACGATACGTGCCTGGTCGTTCATCGCCTTCTCCACCCTCAGTCCTTGCCCGCAAATTCTTCACGACAAGTCTATGCAGTTCGCAGATGAATTCGGCGTCGATACGCCGCAATGGATCCTTTGCAAACTCATCTTCGATGTACTTCAACGCGTCTTCAATATTGGCTATTTCACGCAATGGTTCCGTGGCATCTGGAGCCCCATCGATGTGTTGCTCAACCAGCTCGTCGATGGTCGTCCGGTTCCCTTCAATACGAGCAGAGCCAAGACTCTCAAGCACATGAAAAACTGTCTTGATTTGAAAAAACAAGGCAGGCAATGTGCTGCCGTGAATCTCCCACGAACGCAGCCGCTCAAGCTCAAACATCCACTCTACAATGTTGGAGTTATAAGCAGGATAGACAATATGGAGTGGACGTGAACTCATACCCAATAAACTACGCGTAACTCATGGTTAAGCTCTATCTAATTTAGCAGAGATTATATATCTATCTTATTATATAGCCACTTACAAGAACATGTCACGTTTACTACTTTAGTATATCAAGAATCTTACTTTAGAAAGTCACGCCTTATCAATCATCACCGACGTCATAGTGAAGGCGCCCGCAATCGCTTTGTCATTGTAGAGGGTGACTGCCTCATTCTTCTCTTGAAGGGCGAGAGTGTAGAGTAATGGTAGGTAGTGTTCGGGAGTTGGGATGGCGAGGTCGAAGGCCTTGCCTTGTGACTGGTATTGAATGAGTGATGCATGATCTCCCGTGAGGATCATGTGCTTCATGCGTTCGCGTGCTTCGAGTGCCCAATCAAATCCAAACTCGACATTGAGCTTGTCCCATTCCGCTAGGCGAAGATTGTGGACCATGTTACCACTACCAACAATGAGTACGCCTTTGCTGCGCAAGGAGGAAAGTTCTTTGGCAAGGTCGTAGTGGTATTGTGGACCTTGACCTTGGTCGAGACTAAGCTGCACGACCGGAATGTTTGCCTTTGGATAGAGATGCTTGATCACGCTCCACGCGCCATGATCGAGGCCCCAACTATCATCCATACCTACGACGGTCTTCTTCACAACATCAGCGGTCTCGTGTGCAAGGGACGGACTACCGGGCGCGGGATACTGCACATCAAACAAAGCTTTCGGAAATCCACCGAAGTCATGAATTGTCCGCGGATGCTCCATTGCCGTGACATACGTCCCGCGCGTCTCCCAATGTGCCGATACGCAGAGAATTGCACGCGGAGTTTGAATGCGCGTACCAATCTCTCTAAAGCCGCTCACAAACTCATTCTCGTCGATGGCATTCATCGGAGTGCCATGCCCCAAAAAGAGTACGGGCATCTTCTCTGTGCTACCAAAGGCATCGGCAATCGTAGATAGGTCTCTCAACTTCATCACGGATGTGGCCATAGGAATAGCGGCAAATGATTGGAGAAAATGTCGTCGGCTCTTTGTAGTCATGAGCACAAGTTACACGTTTCACGTAGGTGATTCGATTGCGACTTGCAGTCTAGTTATTGATACGATTCGTTCGGTCTCGCGGGTGACGAGTGACAATTGCCAATTTCGTATGTTTCGGCCTCATACTAAAGAGGTGTCTATGTTTCGCGCATACCTTACACGCGGAATTGCCATTACGCTCTTGTTCTTGGCGCACAATCTTTCTGCGGCCACGTTCGACCAGCTCACCCTACCTAAGACTGTCGGCACGCTTACATGCGTGAACACCGAGGGTTCGTCAGTCTTCGTTGGTACCACTGCAGGCGTTGCTGTGTATGACACGAAAACGCAGCAATGGACGGTTGGAAGTAAACCCATCAGCGACAAACACATCACATCAATCGCGGCAAGTGCAACAAGTTGCCTGGCCGTTGCAGATGATGGATCGTTATGGTTCTCGTACGATAGAGGTTCGGGCTGGTATCAAGTACAGGCCTCCAGTTTCTTCACAGTTGCCACTACCGTGGTGTGTGAGAAGGACGCCTACGTCGTAGGAGCCGCCAATGGTGTCTTCGCCGTGAATGCAGCGCAACAACAAATCGTACAAGTATGTGCGAAAGAACTCACAGGTAGCGTGGTAAATATTGCAAAGTTGGACGACGCGCTTGTGGTTGTGCAGAACGGACAAAAGGGTAGAAGGGTGGTATGGTACAACGGGAAGAACTGTCTGGATGTAACAGAAAGCGGGGCGGTCTCGATTGATCCAATTCAAGGAGGATTCTTTAACGGCTTGCCATTACTTCTTGATGCAACGCGACTCCTCAAATGGAACGACAACACAAAGGCGTGGGACATTTTTCTAGATATCGAAACAGGAAAACCCGTCAGGTTTCTGAATGTTCATCCTACAGATCCTATTGCCGTCATCGGACATGACACTTATATCGACCTCGTGGATCTGAACACAGGCGATGTCATAAACCCTTCCATCCTTGCCGACCTTGCCAGACCTACTGGTACTATAGGTTCAGGTGGATTCATTGGCGGTCGGTGGACAGGTGGGACCGAGTTAGGTCCGCTTGTTACTGCTGGAATCGTAGCAACGATTATCGAAGAGAACCGACGTCGTGACGCGGAGTTTTACATCGAACTCACAGACGACGTACCCACTCTCCTAGCCAACGTTCCATACCGTATGTATGCAGTGGATTGCAATGATCGCCGGTTGATCTCGAGCGGAACGGTGGGGGCAGATGGTAGAGTGCGAACGAGCATAGGTCAGCTTGGCGTAGACTCCACCACGGTTGTAGAATTCGAAGTAGTTGTGAAAACGGAAACCACAGACAAGGTGGATAGGCTCCCGGGATTCGATACACTCTATGTGCAGACAATTCGCAATCGCAGGCTGAACAGCGATGGATCGTTCACGCTTCCTCAACTCAAAGACATACGCAATCAACGTGTAACACTTGGTCACACGATGATTGGCTTCCGGTTTATGGTGGCGATAGAGTGGGATGCGGATGCAGAGTTCGTGGATTCGCTCTCAGCGTGGTTGACGAAATCAAGCAACTTCTTGCTCGACGTCACCGACGGACAGGCATATATCGAGCGTATCGGACTCACAGACTCGAAGCAACTGTGGGGCGCAAAGGACATTGCATTCGAAACAAGTAATACCGTTTGGCCACATGTGAATCAACTTGGTGGCCTCTACTATGGTAGAGCGTTTCAATGGCTAGGGCATGCGGCCTACATGCCGCGTGCGCACTATGGACGCCCTGAATCGAATCGCGACATTTCCGCACAGAACAATTGGCTTTCTCAAGTTGGAACAAATGTCGTCACCACGCTCGTGCACGAGTTAGGGCATCACGTATTTGGTTTCCTCGATGAGTATGCATCGTGGCTTATCTGGAACAATGTGCCTCTCAAGGCCGCTGTTGAAGCTGGACGTTGTTTTGGCCTGATGCACTACAACTACTTGAATGGTGGCCAACCGCAAACGATGCGCATGGCATCGGAGCTCTCTGCCGAAAAAACGGTATGGACCACTGGTGGTGGCGACTTCTATTCTGCAACGCTGCAATACACCACACATCGGATGCCCTGTTGGGAATTATATCGTGACTCGTACACGCGCACCGAGACCATTGCTGGAACGCGCGTGCGTGCTCGTGTTCTACGTCCGGCCGACCGTACGCTTGCTGTTGGTGATAGTATTGTGTTGGGTCCGTGCGACATCTTCTCCAACCAAACCACCTGTCTGTTTCAGCCTCCAACACAGATCAACAACCGCACACTCGCAACCAATGCACGTAGCGGAATTGTGAGCGTGTCGAATGGTGGCGTGAATGTACCCGACATTGACGTGGACCTACTTAACGATGTAACAACGCGCACGAAGCTTTCCTATCAAGGCAAGACATCGAACATGGGCACACTGCGAGTTCTTGGAATGCTTGCAGGCAACATTGTGAAGGTGTTTGGCCGCAGCGGTTTCGACCGCATCACGTCTGCTATCGCAAGCGTGAACAACGGAGAAGTGATCGTCCCAGCTGTAGAGATTGGTAAGCACGGAGAGAATCCACAAAAGGAAGATCAGCTTGCAATCACAGTCGAGAAGGCAGACGTTACGGCACGGAGACTCTTCTTCGTTACGAATGCTACTGCATCGTCATCGACGATCTTTATCAGCGATGCGACGCACGCAATCAGCGCTCGAACCATCAAGCAAGATGGCGAAGCTGCGCAGATGCTTATCTCGGTTCCATCAACAATGGGAGAGCAGCAATTGCCAATCTATTGTCTCACGATGAATGCAGAATCAGCAGATAACATCTTGGCTCACGACGGACAGGCACAGTTCTTCAAAGAGAGCAACGCAAAACTGCAAGGCACAGCACTCTGTATTGCCAAAGGCTTTGTCCCGCCGCCGTTCGATGGTATCGACGAGCAGGAAGAACTCTTGAGCGACCTCGTGTCGATTGGAAGCGATTCAACACTCGATGCAATCAAATCCATGCAGATGCGCACGTGGCATGCCGCAGACAAGGGTCGGTTCGCCGTCGTCCACAAATGGGATCGCACATCGAACTCCTGGAAGTCCCTTCCCTCCTTTGCGAGTTCGGATGGCGAGACCGTCTCGTCAACATTCGATGGAAGCGGAACCTATGCCGTGTTCTCCCGTCCAACGGCAGTTACGTCTGTTCACGAGTCGAATACCACGACGCCGCAACTGGCGCCAAATCCAACAACGTCGTCCGTAACGATCACGTTGTCCGAGCCTACGACAACCGTTGAACTGCTAGATCTTGCTGGGAACACGCTCATGTCTGCTCAACAGACCGGAGATCTTACATGGACAGCAGATTGCAGTAAGCTCGTGAACGGACTCTATTTTGTTCGATTCATGCGCAACGGTTGGTCTGCGTGGACTCCACTGGTGGTACAGAAGTAATCCAGCATTACGGCGTCATTGCATGTGACGCTACTCACCACCGGAGCATCGAATCATGAAGACAATCGGCGACAAGGATCTTACCACGGCCAGCGGAAGGCCGTATGCCGAGAACGAAAATTCGATGAGCGTCGGTGCGCGCGGACCTCTCCTCTTGCAAGACTACATCCTGCACGAGAACATGGCGCATTTCAATCGCGAACGCATACCAGAGCGCGTTGTGCATGCTAAGGGCAGCGCCGCATTTGGTGTCTTCACCGTAACGCACGACATCACACCGTACACGAAGGCCCAAGTGTTCAGCAGTGTTGGAAACACATGCAGAATCCTTATGCGCTTTAGTCTTGTGGCAGGTGAAAAGGGAAGCGCAGATACAGAACGCGATCCGCGTGGATTCGCCATGAAGTTCTATACCGAGGATGGTAACTGGGATCTCGTGGGCAACAACACGCCCGTGTTCTTTGTAAAGGATCCGAAGAAGTTCGCAGACTTCATTCACACGCAAAAACGAGACCCACAGTCAAATCTCAAAAGCCCAACAAACGTGTGGGACTTCTGGAGTCTCAACCCGGAGTCATTGCATCAAGTGATGATCCTGATGAGCGATCGAGGTACTCCGCATGGCTATCGACACATGCACGGCTTTGGAAGTCATACGTTCAGCATGATCAACCACGCCAATGAACGCGTGTGGGTGAAGTTCCATCTCGTCACACAACAAGGCGTTCGGAACTTCACGAATGAAGAGGCTGCGGCAATGAAGACCACAGACCTCGACTTCGCACAACGCGATCTCTTTGAGGCAATCGAACGTCAAGACTATCCGCGCTGGAACATGCAGATCCAAGTGATGACCGATGCGCAAGCCAAGACCTTTCCGTGGAATCCGTTCGATCTCACCAAGGTGTGGCCGCACGCAGACTTCCCGCTTCTCGATGTAGGCACACTCGAGCTGAACGAAAACCCATTGAACTATTTCGCAGAAGTAGAGCAGAGTGCGTTTGCGCCAGCCCACGTTGTAAATGGTATTGGCTACAGCCCCGACAAAATGCTGCAAGGCAGATTACTGAGCTACCCAGATGCACATCGGTATCGACTAGGCGCGAACTACGAGCAAATCCCCGTCAATCGATGTCCGTTCGCCGTCAACAACTTCCAACGCGATGGGGCCATGAGGGTAGATGGGAACGGCGGCAAGGAGGCAAACTATTCTCCGAGCAGTATGGGCACTGTTCGTCCGGATTCAACGTTGCGTGAGCCTTCTTGGAACCTGGAGTCGAGCGTTGCCGATTGGTACGACCGCAACGCACCTGGTGAAGATGACCATTACTCACAGCCAGGGTCGCTGTTTGACAAGGTTATGACCGACCAAGAGCGTACCAATACAGTACACAACATCGTTGGTGCGATGGGTGGCATCTCTGGACCGTATCGCGACGCTATCATAGCACGCCAGATTGGGCACTTTATGAAGGCAAGTCGCGACCTCGGTACGAGAGTTGCCGCAGGACTTGGTGTAGCCCCGTAGCACCACTACAATCACATCGGCTCATCCGCACTTGGTCCGTAGCTGCCAGGAATTGGAATGTCGAGCAGACGCAGATACACACCTAGTTGAGCGCGGTGGTGTATGATTTGGCTAATCGTCGATTGAACCATCTCGAATTTCGTCGTAACAAGATGGATAACCTCTCCGCTGCGCAGCGTCCATTGCTCATCGAGTGATTCCTCTGCTGTGGCTGCAAGTGTTGCTGTGGCAGAGCGCAATGATGCATCCAACACGTTCAAAAGATCTGCTACCGACGTAATGGTAGGGGGAGTGTATGGCATCGTCACAAAATCAAGTTCATGAGATGTAAGCGTCATTGTTACCCAGCTCGGGAGTTCGGCAACGTGTGTTGCAAGACTGCGCATTACCATACTGCGCTCATGCGGACGGAAGTCGAGGTTGTCTGCGGGAACGCGCTCTAACATTTTTACCGATGTGGCACATTCATGTGTGAGTTGCTTGTAGAGATCGTCGAGACGCATGGGTCTGTCCGTAAGAGAGTGGATGAGTGCAGGACTGTGTGGCAAAGTTCACGTCACGCACTGACAACCCTATGGCAGTCCGATTCACCGACCTAATATTTAACGGGTAGCTCTTCCAGATAGTCGGCCATGTTCACAGCATGCTCACGAGTGAACAAGGTTTCCAACACGTGGAGTGCACGTATGCGTTGCACCTTAAAATCTCGATAGGCACTTCGTAGCTCACACCATGCAATCACATGCCAACTGAATGCGTAGAAAATCAAACCCACGGGTTCAATCACCCGCTCCGACGCTTCATCGTTAGCATTTCGATACGCAATGCGCACCTGACACCTACGCGTAATGGCTTGTTGAAGTGGTGAAAGATGGTCGACGGCGGCAAGGAGGCGAGAGGGAAGCTGTAACTGCATACGCAACCCTAAGTCCTCTGCATCGGCTTTCTGAGCTGTCCGAAGGACAGACTTTACCTTCGTGAGAGCAGTGCCGTAGTGTTGGAGGATCGAATTGTCGGTAAAGCCGCGAACAACCTGCTCAGAAAGCAGCAAGGCATTTGCCTCGTCTGTTGTGAATGACACGGGCGGAAGGAAGAATCCCGCCATGATGCAGTACCCGCGATTCTGTTCGAACACGACGGGTATGCCCTGTTCGGAGAGCGATCGCACATCGCGGTACACCGTGCGCACGCTAATCTCAAATCGTTCAGAGATCTGCTCCGCCGTCACGTACTTCTTCGATTGCAAGAAGACAAGCAGTCCAAATAGTCGATCCACTCTGTTCATGCAATGAAATTACGACCAAATGAATTGAACCCATATCTAGCTGGCCGTCAGTCAATTCGTTCAGGTGAGACGAATCCGTTGCACGTGTGTCTTTGCTAGAGGATGAACGACACTCCCCGTCAACCGTGGTATCGGACGTATTGCGTCGAACAACTATCGTGTAGGAATAGGCTCACATGGTGCGTAGCTTCTATGTGTTGGAGCGGATGCAGTCACACAGATTGCGACGTTTCTGCATGTAGCACCGAGGTAGTATGGCATCCTTTTGGAAGAAACTAGGTCCGGGTTTGATAACAGGTGCAAGCGACGACGATCCCTCAGGCATCGCCACGTATTCAGCAGCGGGTGCACAATTCGGGTTGCACTTGTTGTGGACAGCAATCTTCACGTATCCTCTCATGGTAGTAATCCAAGAGATGTGCGCGCGCATTGGTATTGTTACTCGACATGGTCTTGCCGCAACAATCAAGAGTCACTACCCACGACCCGTTCTCTGGCTTATCGTAGGTCTCAGTTTTCCTGCCATCGCCTTGAACATCGGCGCCGACATCGCTGGGATGGGCGCCGTCGGACATTTGGTGTTCCCTTCGATTCATTCGTCGGTGTTCTCCATTGCGTTCACCGCCATCTTAATGTACTCGATTATCGCATGGCCGTATCGCAGAATTGCATCAGTGTTGAAGTGGCTGTGCATAGCGTTGCTCTCCTACCTTGTGATACCATTTCTCGTAGACACAGATTGGTGGCTAGTTGCAAAGAGTGCCGTGTTACCTAAGATCGTATTCGACAGCTCCTACTTCATGATTCTTGTGGGAATCCTGGGTACAACCATCTCTCCGTACTTGTTCTTTTGGCAAACTTCCATGGAAGTAGAAGAGGGTGCCACAAAGAACATCGTCGTCGATAAGGCCGTTATCTCAGATATGACGCTCGACGTGCGTAGCGGAATGTTCTTTACAACGCTTGTCTTCTTCTTCATTGTTCTTACGGCCGGCACGGTGCTGCACAACGGAGGTGTTACGACAATCGTAACGGTAGAAGACGCGGCCAAAGGTCTGCAACCTCTCGCCGGAAACATGGCCTATGCGTTGTTTGCGATTGGCGTGATCGGTACCGGACTGATTGCCATACCTGTATTAGCGGGTTCGCTCAGCTACATGGTATCGGAAGCATTCGGATGGAAAGAAGGGCTCAACAAGAAATTTCAACGTGCTCCCGGATTCTATCTCACGATGATTGTCTCTCTCTGCATTGGCCTTGCGATCGATCTCTCCGATGTAAGCCCAATAACGGCGCTCATCTACACAGCAATTCTCTATGGCGTTACCGCGCCTGTGTTGATTGGATTCGTCTTGCATATCTGCAACCGCACAGATATTATGGGTGAGTACACCAACAAAACCTTGACGAATGTTATTGGCATTGCAACGCTTGTCATCATGTCTGCTGCTGCTGTACTCATGTTTGTGTATTGGGGAGGGTAGTCGCATGACTTCTGTATTCGCTCTCTGTGTTGCTGTACTCGCGCTAGTAACAACCTCGGTAATGGCACAAGTACCACTGCCCGCTCCACCGCAAACATCTGCCGTGGAAACATGCTTCCCGGATACGTCCGGATATCGGCGCATCACCGTTGGTGCGGTTGGTCGCGACTACATGAATCTGCAAGACGCCATTAATGCCGCAACGCTCGGAACAGTGATTGTTGTGAATGCCGGCGAAGAGTTTGGTGGGTCGTTCGCCCTGCCTGAGAAATCCACCGGAACAGGATGGATTATCATCACTTCGTCGCGCGCATCAGAGCTGCCTCCCATCAACGACTATGTCACGCCCGATCACGCAGCGCTCATGCCGCGCATCATCACTACGAACACCTCCGGCCTTCCCACCTTTCACACCCTTGCGCGTGCTCATCACTACAGATTGGTTGGTCTGGAGATTACTGCTGCAACGAGTGTGATAGAGAGTTACGGACTCATCTTCTTTGGTGATGCGAGTGCTGCACAGTCGACGCTGGACGTGGTGCCGCATCATCTTATCATCGATCATTGCTACGTGCATGGCCACGACGAAGGCACGGTGATGAAGTTTGGCGTGCGACTCGATTGCGCCATTGCTGCGGTGGTCGATTCGTACTTCTCGCAGTTTCA
Organism: Kapaibacterium sp. (SeqCode); assembly: GCA_038202665.1. Classification (GTDB taxonomy): domain Bacteria; phylum Bacteroidota; class Ignavibacteria; order Kapaibacteriales; family Kapaibacteriaceae; genus Kapaibacterium. The sequence continues at coordinate 21,397 of JBBRES010000006.1, forward strand.
CAGCATAGGATTTGATGCGCAGGCCATAGCGGGTGTTAACGGACCGGGTCCGTTCAAAATCATTCACAACTACCTCTCTGCATCGGGCGAAAACATTTTGTTCGGCGGAGGCGCACCAGCCATTGCTGGTCTCGTTCCCAGCGACATCGAGATACGCGGAAACTATCTGTTCAAGCCATTTTCATGGCGGGAAGGACATAAGACCTATGCCGGAAAGCACTGGACCATCAAGAATCACTTCGAGCTCAAAACAGGTCGTCGCGTACTCTTCGACGGCAACACACTTGAAAATTGTTGGGCCGATCTTCCGATAGGTCAAAGCGGATATGCCATCCTACTCACGGTACGGAATGAGGGTGGCAAGGCACCGCAGGCAGAGGTAAGCGACGTAACAATATCGAACAACATGGTGATGAATGTTGGTGCAGGCATCACACTATCCGGCACGGATGATACGCCAAGCAAGCGCACGTCGCGCATCCATATCGTGAACAACCTGTTCGCGTTGATTGATGGATCTACATACGGAGACGGAAACGATGCGGGACCAAACGTTGGCACGTTCCTCAAGATTGGCGATCCGGACAATGTAGTAGTCGATCGCAACAGCATCTTTCAAAGTGGTTCCATTACGTGGGCATACAAGCCCATGAACGGATTTGTGTTCACGAACAACTACGTCAACTGTAAGAAGTCGGCCGGAGGATATCGTGGAATCTACGGTCCGGGCAAGGCAGAGGGTAACGCAACGCTCGGCTACTATTTCGCCGACGTGATAGATGCGAACCAGCGATTCCACAATAACAGTCTCATCTACGGCGATGCATCGCTCTACAGCAACTATGCAACGCAAAGCAAGAATCTGTTTCCGAGCTCTGTGGGTGTAAAGCCAAGCAACATCGGTCACGACGTGAAGAGCATCGATTCTGCACTCAACTACAAGCGTGTATGTGGTTCGACCACAACGGTACAACAAGAATCTCTTGCTGATGCAACGCCGCACGTGTGGCCCAATCCTGCGTCGAGCGCCATCACCATCGATCCTCTCTCGGGAGACGGCACGGTGTATTCAATCATCGATGCATCTGGCAGACTCGTAAACAGCGGTACTCTCTACGCCCGCACTACAATCTCCACGTCCGATCTTGTGAGCGGCGTGTACACGGTCCTGCAACATTCTACGCAACAACGCACAGCGCAACTCTTGGTGATTGCGAGATGATACGGTGTCAAGTACTTCTCCTGCTCGTTCTATGCGCTGTTCCGTTGTGTTCGCAATGGGACGCGAACGGACATGTGCAGCTGAAGCTCCGATCTAATATTGATCTTAAAGACGAAGGCAATTCTATCTATTCGCGAAAGTTGGTGGTAGACGAGCAAAATCGAATCGTAGCGGTCAGACTCGGACGTCGCTTACCAGATACAATGTTTTCTATTGTAGTGGAGAGACTTTTGCCAAATGGTGTACGCGACCAAACATACGGGTCCGATGGAGTGTCGGTTGTTCCTTTTGGGCCAACGCAACATGGCCGAATCCTAGGCGTGTTCCCTGATGAGTCAGGCGCACTTGTGGTCGTTGCTAACGTGGGTCCAACACCCTTCTTCACAAGACTCCTGTCAAATGGTTCGCTTGACACCAGTTATGGGACAAAGGGTTTTGTTTGGCTTGATCCAACGTTTACGTACAGTGATAAGTATGGAGCTGCTACTGGACACAACGTTTCACTTTCTTGTTCAAAAGTGATCGATGATACAACCACGAGGTGCCTACTCGTGAATGTATCCAACCTTGGTGTCGTCGGCTACGAACCGTATGTTTCCTCGCGTTGCGACAGGTTCTTGGTCTATCACCACGGAGAGCAGTTCCTTGCCTCAGGTAGGACAATCATCAAGCTTGGAACAAATGGCCTGTTCGATACCACGTTTGGAGGATACGGTAGTGTTCGTTGGCGTCATCTGGGCGGAGATGCGTACTGTGAGAATCTGGCACTCTATGACGACACGACCCTCGTCCTCTTAACCAGTGAGTATTCACCGGGATCAGCCCACGAGGCCAGTGAGTATGCTGCTCGGTTCTATCATACTCAAACTGGAATACAACTTGACTCGATCATTATTCCATTCGGCTACTTCGATGATCCGCAGTTGGGATTGGTGAAAATAGCAATTGGACCGAACGGATCTATTGCATTCGGTGGTTCAATGGTCGGAGACAAAGCCGCCACATCTCCGATAGTGTACAAGTACACTAACCGGACAACACCAGACACGAGTTTCTATGCTACTGGGAGCCATGTCATAGCCCTTCCAGGGTACTCGATCTTGATGGATATGTCAGTTCTACACAACTCTCAGCCAGTGGTCTTTGTAACGCCAAGTTTCATTGCACTCCTAGGAAATCCGCCCACTTCAGTGCCGAATACCAAACCAGAACAACCGCTCACAATTGTGCCCAATCCTGTCGACAACCATTTCACCATCCGTGCCCAATTCCCAAGTGCACTTCTTCGATACGAGATTGTCTCTCTCATTGGCGAAGTCGTACAAGATGGGCTAACAGATTCAGACGGTGGTGTCACCGTAAATACATCGATCAGTCGCGGGATGTACTTCGTTCGCGTGCATCGTTCACCAAGCGCGGTTTTGGGCGCATTCGTGAGTGTGAAGTAACTACTCCCTATACGCACCCGGTCTTGCAGAGTCAAACTATCCACACAAAAGTCGCTGTGCGTCTGAGTGAGATATCGATCAGCCGTCTACAACGGCATCGACTGCAGACCGAACGCTGTCCACAAAGGATTCGAAAAGACATACATTTGCGCAACACCACTGACTACAATGAGTGTCCAGTTCTAAGAACTACTTCAGAATCAAGTGCGATGCGATGAGAACTACCCTGCTGATGATTGCCACTCTAGCGATGCTTTCGTGTCACCAACGCGAGGCAAATGTACTTCAAGGGCCACCTCGTGACACAACCACGCACTTCGTACTTAGTTGCGAAGACTTTCATATTACGCGCATGTATTGGAAAGCAAGTTCGAATCGCGTTGTATTCTCGTTTACAATGTTCAACAATGAAAAATATCCCCTACTTGTTGATGTGAGCCGATGGGTGATGATGAGCCCACATGGAAACAAGTGGCCAGAGAGATACATTGCAAGGAATGGAACGTACAATGAATGTCAGTTTGGTATCAGTGCGTCCAATCCATTTTTCAATGCATTTTCCTTACAGAAAGCCCGAGAACTATTCTTCAGGAAACCGTCGGAGGTTAAAATGGCCGTCATACCGGCAGAAGATTCGACCACAATAACACTTCATTTTAGTGCAAGTGAAAGCTTTTGTCGAAACATAGATACGGCAAAGAAAGTGCAGTTTTTAGCTGGGCTATGGAGAATAGATGATGTTACTAAACAGCTCATCGCTTATTCTGGTAAACATTCATACAACGTCTATGCATTTGCTTCACCATTGAAGGAACACGAATCATACGTGCATTCTTTTGCAACAAAATATCCAAAAATGAAAGCGCATGAGAGTCGTTCAATTGGTCATCGAGAATATCTGGGCATGCATGGACTCTGCGGCGTTGACAGAGTGTTATTGAACAGTAGAAATGCCCGAGTAAAATGATCCTCCATGAGTGGATGTGCGTCTGAACGAAATGTCTACCAGCCATCTACAATGGCATCGATAGCAGACCGCACGCCGTACACCAAGGATTCGAAAAGACATACATTTGCGCAACACCACTGACTACGATGAGTGTCCAGTTCTATGATCCACTTCACTACGAGTTGTTATGTGGATCGATTTTGGTGAATCAACATACATGCATGTTGCCTGAGCGATCCTTCGTTTCGACAACTACACTCTGGTACGACTTTCAATGTAGCTTCTAGGGCAAACAGAGGTCGACGAGGAGATGATGTATGAAGTTAGTGGACGGATCGGATGCGTACATGCAAGTACATATAGGAAGTTGGCAGGGTGATAAGGGTCTATAGTGTTTAAAAAGAATCATGCGATACTTCGCAGGAACAGCTAAGTGTCGCAAGTAGCCGCCTGACGCTATCCATTGAATGTCTCCTGTTTGGCCTTGATATCGTTGGCAGAGGGGTGAGGGCGTTCATACACAGTCGTCAAATTCCTCTCAAATGCAGGGAAAGCAACAACTTCAAACCAATCCATTTTGAAGTTGGCCAATTTCGCCGATGCTGTCTGCATGAAGTTCATGTGTCCAATTGTTTGGTCGTCGATTGCAATGCGATCATCTGCCAAAAGGATTTCGATTACGATGCAGTCCACTGTAAACAAGTCGATCTTGTATGCGTTGATTGAACATATCTCCTCCCACCGAATAGTCTTGGATTCGCTGTCATATTGCAGCGTAAACGAACTGTCACTGTAGGAGAATATGCCGTCCTGATGTTTTGAGTGATCTACTTGCTGAGTGTTGTTGCAAGCCTCAATCATACTCTCTATATCAAAACTGTCAGAGAACCATATTCTAGGATGCTCGACAGCTATAGCTGTCAATACAAAAGCTGATAGTCCGACTAGTAACATAGGAATGCTGCCCAGAAAATCAGCATCGCCATCACCCACTGAAAGTCCCCCTACGACCAATAAGGACGAGAGGACAGTAATAGAGAGAGTCGAAGATGTTGAAAAAGGCAATTGAAGAAGTCTGTCAGCTTTTCGACTTTTATTGTTGTATGCAAACTCATTTCTGTCGTCCAGTAACAACCAAGTGAACAAGAGAGCT
>JBBRES010000007.1:0-24939 GCA_038202665.1 Kapaibacterium sp. (SeqCode)
CCTTCATTTCGTCCGGCACACCTGGCAACGAGATCACCACAATGCCGTCGCGGTCAAAGAGCATCCCTGGTGCAGTGCCCAACGGATTGTTGAGCGTGATGCAAGTAGACGGGAGCATTGCTTGAAGAGCATTGCGCTCGGATAATTCTCTGCCGCGCACCTGCATCCATGCGCGCAGATGTTCGATCCAGGCATTGTCTTGTACGAGTGTGTCGTGGAAATACTCTGTGAGGACGGCCTTGGTGATATCATCGTGCGTGGGACCAAGTCCGCCCGTTAGGATAAGTACCGAAGAGTGTAGGCGAAGGCGATCAAGCTCGTCGATCAACGACTGTGCGTCATCACCGATTGTTGACTGTGCAACAATCGTACAACCAATGGCCGTGCAATCTGCGGCAATGACAGCGGCATTCGAATTCACGATCTGGCCGATCAATAATTCATCGCCGATGGTAATGATGGCAGTGTTCATGATAATGTCTTACAGGTCTCGTTTCATGAGATAGAAGTCGACGGACTCATAGCCCATCGTTGCGAGTTCTTCGATGTCCTTGAGAGTCTTCGGTGCCGGGACGATCACCTTTTGTCCTTCGAGCCAATTCATGGGCAGTACACATTGATTCGCATCCACGGTTTGCAGCGCCACCAGCACACGTTTGATCTCGTCCATGTTACGACCAACATTCATTGGATAGTACATCATCAAACGAATCGTGCGCTTTGGATCGACAATGAACACGGCACGAACTGTTGCCGTCTCGCTCTCGCCTGGGTGGAGCATTCCGTAGAGATGCGATACGTTCAATCCAGTATCAGCAACAATCGGGAACTGCATCAACACACCAAGCTTTTCTTTCACGTTTTGCACCCACGCAACGTGGGAGTGAATACTGTCTACGCTCACTCCGATGAGCTTGGCGCCATGTGCATCAAAGAAGGACTGTTCTTTGGCGAATTCGGAAAGTTCAGTGGTACACACCGGTGTAAAGTCGGCGGGATGTGAAAACATCACAACCCAACTACCATCTGCATAGTCGGAAAACCGAAGCGGACCAATTGTTGTTGTTGCCGTAAAGTCTGGCGCAACGTCGCCAATGCGAAGCATCGAAGATTGTTCGCGAGATTCAGACATCATCAGCTCCTTCAAAAAAAACAAGGAGAGAACGAAAAAGGGGACTCACGATGTCGCGAGTCCCCTTCTGTAGCTTCAACGTGTACAACTGCCTTAGGACAGTTTTTGACGGATCTTCTTTTCCGACATTCCTCGGAGGTAGTAGAGCTTCGCGCGACGGACTGTACCGCTCTTCAAGACTGTCATCGATTGGATGATTGGTGAGTGGACCGGGAAGATCCGTTCTACACCAACGCCATTCGAGATCTTGCGTACGCGGAACGTCTCATTCATTCCCGAGCCGCGACGTGCAATCACGATGCCTTGGAAATTCTGGATACGCTCTTTTTCACCTTCGATCACACGAACAGCGATTTTCACTGTGTCGCCCGGACGGAAGGAAGGCATTTCTGGCGAGAGTTCGCCGGCCTTGGCCTTACGCATTTCGAAGGCTTCGGCCTTCGTGATCGTTTCGATCTGTTTGAGTTCTTTTACCACTTCATTAGCTCCATATGCTGCAATTCAGGAAGGCAAAGATACGGGGTCTGGGGATTCCATGCAAGTCTCTATCTGGATAGGGTTTCCCCCAGTTTTCGAGGACGGATTGGCCCTATGACAGTTCTCATACCCATCGCATTCGAATTTTCGTATGTTCACATCCGAAATACACAGTTCACGGAGAGGTCATGAAAACGTACGATGCCCACCATATTCGCAACATTGCGGTCCTTGGCCACGCCGGGTCGGGGAAGACGACGTTGGCCGAGTCAATGCTGTTCGAATCCAATGAGATACAACGCCGAGGGAACGTCGAAGACGGTAGCACGGCCAGTGACTACCATGATATCGAGCAAGAGCGCAACTCGTCGGTGTTCGGCACTCCCCTTTTCGCCGAATGGCGCGACTATAAGATCAACATCATCGACACGCCGGGTTATGCCGACTATGTTGGCGAAGTGATTAGTGCCCTGCGGGTTGTTGATACCGGACTGTTAGTTCTCAATGCACATCATGGCGTAGAAGTAGGGACGGAAACGATTTGGAAGTACACCAAGCAATTCGAGACACCGGTGATTTTCACCGTCAACAAAGTCGATCACGATCAAAGCAACTTCTGGAAAATCGTTGATCAAGCGAAAGAACGATTCGGCAGAGAAGTGACGGTGGTGCAGTATCCTTTGACGGAAGGCACGGGATTCAATACGATCATCGATGTGCTGAAGATGACGGCATACGTCTTCGGTCCGAGCGGAGGCAAACCCGAGAAACAACCGATCCCCGAATCAGAACGAGCACGCGCGTCACAACTCCACAACGAACTCATCGAAATCGTAGCCGAGAACGACGAGTCACTCATGGAGCACTACCTTGCAAAGGGAGAGCTGGATGAAGACGAGATGCGCCACGGTCTCACCAAATCAATCATTCAACGACAGATTTTCCCGCTCTTCTGTACAAGCGCCAAGAACAACATGGGTGCTGGCAGATTAATGTCGTTCATTGACGTTGTTGTTCCCGCCCCCGTGGAGATGCCGCCCGTGAAAACAGAAGGCGGCACGGAACTGAAGGCAGACCCCAAAGGCAAGACGTGCATTTTTGTTTTCAAGGCCGCAAGCGAGCCGAACGTTGGCGACATGTCGTTCTTCCGTGTCTACTCTGGTACCGTAGCGCACGGGATGGATCTCGTGAATGAACAAACGGGCGTAACGGAACGACTCGGTCAGCTCTTCGTTGTCAATGGAAAGAAACGTCAAGAAGTATCCGAGTTGCAAGCCGGTGACATAGGCGCGGTGGTCAAACTCAAGAACACGCACGTGAATAACACACTTCATGACAAAGGACTCAACCTGGTCCTTCCCGCCATTCAATTCCCTGCCCCACGTGTTCGCGTCTCCGTTGTAAGTAATCGTAAAGGTGAAGAGGACAAGCTCGGCTTGGCTCTCCATCATTTACACGAAGAAGATCCCACGTTGATTATCGAGCATAGCATGGAACTCAAGCAACTGCTATTGCACGGACAAGGCGAAATGCATTTGCAAACCGCAAAACATCGGTTGATCAATCGGTTCAAACTGGACGTGAGTTTCGAGACGCCAAAGGTTCCCTACAGAGAGACGATACAGCGGATGGTGGAAGGATCCTACCGACACAAAAAGCAATCAGGCGGGGCAGGTCAATTCGCGGAAGTGCACATGCGCGTTGAGCCTTGGCATGAGGGCATTGGCGCTCCGGCCGGACTTTCCGTTCGTGCTACGGAAGAACATGATCTTCCGTGGGGTGGCAAGTTAGTGTTTGTCAATGCCATTGTTGGAGGCGTGATCGAACAGCGATTCTTACCTGCCATCATGAAAGGTGTGATGGAGAAAATGACGGAGGGACCGGTAACAGGCTCGTATGTGCGAGATGTTCGTGTGACCGTGTATGATGGCAAGATGCATGCCGTTGACTCCAACGAAGCCGCGTTCAAAACTGCAGGAAGAATGGCCTTCAAAGACTGCTTCATCAAGGCAGACCCTCAACTCTTAGAGCCAATCTACGACGTAGAGGTTCTCATGCCCGAAGAACATGTTGGCGATGTGATGAGCGATCTGCCAGTGCGGCGTGCTGTAATCATGGGCATTGATTCCGACGGACACTATCAGATGCTGAAGGCACGCATGCCGTTGGCAGAGGTAGACAAGTATGCAACCGTATTGCGGAGCATGACGTCTGGAAGAGCGGCGTTCTCTGCGTTGTTTGCCGAGTATGTTTCTGTTCCATCGCAGATCCAAACCAAGCTACACCAAGAGTATCTGCTGCATGCACATGACGAAGATTAACTAGCGTCGTTGAAGTCTAATCATTGTACGTCCCTTTCGGCCCTTGTCGGAAGGGACGTAGAGTTTTAGCACCGAACCATCACATTCCCATGAGTACAGCTTGCCTCCAGTGATCTGAAGACGATGGTGCCCACGTGGCTGTATCGTGAGGCGATATTGGAATGTCCCGGCCGGCCACTCCGCATGCTGATCTGCAAAAAACCGATACTCATCTCCCGTGGAGTCTACCCAACGTCCTTCTAACACTTTGATGTTGACGATGCGTTGCAACACAAACGACAACGATCGATTCTTTGTAGGAATGCGTGCATACACAAATGGTTTTTCAACAACATTGGCTTTGTCGTACAAGGCGATGTACTGTCCGTTCAGCGAATCCGACGCAATCACCCATCGATCGTCCAAGATGTATCGCTTTCCAAAGCCGGGAATGCTCGCGTATGGAAGGATCTTGCTGGCGCTGTCGTTGAACGAACGCGCCACCGTGCACGACCGAATGGAATCGGCTTGTACATTTATCAAGATTGCAAGTGGCAGTGAAGGTTCTGCAAGGGATTGGAAGGCGGCACGGACAGATCGAGTTGACGTAAGATTATCGATCATGTCCGACCGAACCCAGACACCATCAAACAAGGTTGCCTTCTGCGCAAACGCAGCGCTGCTCGCAACCATTGTTACGAGCAGCAGTACGACGTTTATTCTCATACGTTAGATCTTCCGCGCAACAGTCTTGGATTGGAGGAAGAGTCCCAGGTAATCCCGACCGCCTGCTTTGGAATCGGTGCCGGACATATTGAAACCACCAAAGGGATGTCCGCCTACCATGGCGCCCGTGCACTTCCGATTCAAATACAAATTGCCACAGTGGTACTCGTTTTGAGCGCGAGCAAGCTTCTTTGCATTTCGCGTGTACACAGCGCCCGTGAGTCCATAGATGGTGTTGTTTGCGATCTGCAATGCATGATCGAAGTCTTTTGCTTTGCAGACTGCGAGTACTGGTCCAAAGATTTCCTCTTGCATCAAGCGCGCCGTAGGCTTGACGTTCACGAAGACGGTTGGCTCGATGAAGTATCCGGGCTTGCCCTTCACTTTGTGGCCACCCGTAAGAAGCTTGCCTTCCTTTTTCCCAATCTCGATGTACTTGAGGATGGTCTTCTCTGCACGTGCGCTCACAACCGGTCCAACGCGACCATCGTCTTTGGGTTCACCGATTTTGTATGCATCCATCACCACTTTGAGTTTGGTCACGAATTCATCATACACCGCTTGATCGACGATTGCGCGAGAACACGCAGAGCATTTCTGTCCTTGGAATCCAAATGCCGCTGCTGCAACACCGGCAACGGCTTCGTCTACATTACACTCCTTATCAACAACGATGGCGTCCTTGCCACCCATTTCAGCCACAACGCGCTTGATCCATATCTGTCCTGGCTGTGGCGTTGCTGCAAGCTGGTTCACATGAAGACCAACCTCCATAGAACCAGTGAACGAGATAAAGCGTGTTTTTGGATGACCAACAAGATAGTCGCCTGCTTCTGCACCGCTTGCAACGAGGAAGTTCAACACACCCGCTGGCAAGCCAACTTCTTCCATGATCTCGTTGAAGAGCCAGCCCATCATCGGTGAATCACTCGATGGCTTCAAGACGATTGTGTTACCGCAAACAATCGCCGCGGCAGACATGCCCGCAAGAATAGCAAATGGGAAGTTCCAGGGTGGAATGATCACACCAACGCCAAGCGGGATGTAAAACACTTCGTTCTTCTCGCCGGGCTGGGCAACGACGGGTTGCGCCTCTGCGTAGCGAAGCGCTTCGCGACCATAATAATCCAAGAAGTCGATGGCTTCACACGTGTCGGCATCTGCTTCTATATAATTTTTGCCAACCTCAGAAATCATCCACGCATTGATCTCGAGACGACGGCGACGCATAACGTTCGCGGCTTTGAACAAGTAGGCGGCACGCTTCGTCATGGGCACTTCTTTCCACGTCTCGAAGGCTTTGAGTGCGGAACGCATGGCCTTCTCTGCATCGTCCTTCCCAGACTTTTGGAACACGCCAATCGTCTCAGATGGATCGGCAGGATTCGAGCTCACGGTCTTGGCCGTTGTACGAATCTTTCTTCCATTGATGATATTGGGATATTCTTTGCCGAACTTCGCACGAACGGCGTCAACCGCCGCACGTTGTTTCGCCGCTATCGCTGGCTTTGTGAAATCGTGGTACTGTTCGTTGAGGAAGGGTTTCATCGAGACTCCATGAATATCAAATTGAATACGCAAATTACGACGCAATGCTTGAATCAATCGTAGTCTACCTTCAAGGTCTCCCTGTTTGGGGCGTGATCATTGTCACGTTCCTAGTGGCCTATATCGAGAATCTCTTCCCGCCGTCGCCCAGCGACGTGATCTTGGTGTTTCTCGGAACGCTCGTAGGACTTGGGACAGTGGGCATGACGACCATGATTGGCACGGCCACACTCGGAAGTGTCGCAGGATTTGCCACGGCCTATTGGATTGGGAGACGGTACGGGACGGCCCTCATCGAATCGAAGCGGGTTCCGTTTCTCACCGTAGAGTTGCTTGTTAAGGTGGAAGGGTGGTTCAATCGGTATCACGGACTGATCATCATTGCAAATAGATTCCTGTCCGGAACCCGGGCCGTGATCTCTTTTGCTGCCGGGATCACAAGAATGCCCTTCCTCCGTACCACACTGTACTGCCTTGTGAGTGCGGCAGTATGGAACACCATTATGGTGCTCTTGGGCAAGCAACTTGGAGCGAACTGGCGTTCCGTAGAGGGCATTCTAGCCACATACGGAAACGTCGTCACGATAGTGATCGTGACGACGTTGATTGGATTCTTCGGTTGGCGATACTTCAAACGACGCCGAGAGCGTCGAGAGATTACTTGAGCTGACCCCAGTCAACCAGGAGCGAGAATCGCAATGTGTTGGCCAATGGGTGGTTGTCTTCGACGGTAAGAATGTACGAGAAGTCCACAGCGAAGAGATCGTACTTCACACCGGCGCCCAACGTGAAGAACCGACGATTCCCTGCCGCCTTTGGCTCGCTAAAATAGCCGCCTCGGAGAGCAACGATTCGATCGTACACGTACTCCATACCAACACCGATCTGCGGTCCGCCCACACCCCATGATGTAAAGAACGACGTTGGAATCGGATCCGAGCCCAGGGAGTCGCGCTTTACGAGAAGCTTAGAGAAATCGGACGTAATCGTAAGGTCATTGTATTCATCTTCGACGACCTTGAACGCAACGCCAACGCGCAGAGTTGTTGGCAATGGGTCCGACTCGTTCAAGTACGTCATCTTAGGTCCGACGTTCTGAAGGTTCACGCCAAAGCTGAAGGTATTGTCGAGATTCTCACCAAAGATGCTGAGCTTCTGGGGCTTCCACAGGAGGCCGATGTCGAACGCTGCAGAGATACCAACGCCAGCGCCCGCCTGACCGATACCTGCAGGTGCAAGATTCGACTGAATGTACTTTACTTGCATTCCCATACCTACGTCGTCCGAAACGAGCGTACCGTATGATAGACCTATGCAGAATTCGTTGGAACGGAACTTACCAAGCTGACTTCCATCCTCGGCTGTCCGAGTGAACTCACCAAGGTTCATGTAGGTGATCGTTCCTGCGATTGTACCATCGATGGCATCTACATAATCGGAATAGGTTCCGTAGGAATAGAACAGATCTGCATTGAATTGCGGAAGCCATTTCGAAAAGGCCAACGAAATCTGACGTGAGGATTGGAAGCCCAATCCTCCAGTATTCCAATACACGGCATTGGCATTGTCTGCAATGGCCGTACCGACGTCGCCCATACCGCTTGCGCGCGCATCAGGTGCGATCAAGAGAAAAGGAACAGCCGAACCGCCGGCTTGGCCGTACATGCACGCAGCGCTTACAACCATCAAAGTCGCAAGAGCCGCGCCCCTTTTCATCAACATCATAGAGTTCCTCGTGAAGCGTAGTAGAATTCAAATTTAGCGAATGAGGGTCATACTGCCACTAACAATGGCAGACGAGCCGTCGGACCCGATCATTCTGATCACACAAAGGTAAACCCCAGAAGATAACGACCGGCCGTCATTCGTGCGGGCATTCCATGGGATCGTGGCCGTTTGAAGCTCTTCGATACGCAGGTTGGAGTCATAGACCATGTCTCCATTAACAGTGAAAATCCGAACCTGAGCATCGAACGGCTGTGGCTGATTGTGTTTGAACGTGATAAGCGTCGAAGTATTGAACGGATTGGGATAGTTCATGAAATCCTCGCCGATTGCCGCGTCGTTTGCGGATTCGATTCGGAAGAGGGTCTCTTGCTCTGAATAGTAGTTGAGAACGTCCCATGCTCGAACTCGAACGGTATGGAGTCCTGGTGCCAGACCAAAGATCTGCTTCACCGCCGTACCGGCCCCACTATTCTCGAGCGATGTGGTAAACGAATTCGTGAGATTCTCAATCACATTTCCGTCATCAAACATTGCTTCGAGGTTATGTCCGATTCCTACGCCCGTTGTGTTCACGCCGGTCTTGTCGTTGAGGTCTACAATCAAGATCGGATTGCGTCGCACAAGGTCGCCACTGTTGAAGCGTCGACTGTCCATGTAGATCGACATCTTCGGACCTTCGTAATCATCATATTCGATGTCTGCCACACCACCAACGGTAATGTTGGACGTTACGCCCATGGCATGGTCTCCTGACGTCGACGAAGCATATCCGTAGATCGTTGCTCGCGATGTCGAAAACGCAATGTCTTTAGGGACAACGAACGTTGCCACGAATCGACCATGGTCCACGACGTACGAACTACGATTGAGTCCTGCGCCAAGCTTGGAGAAGTTATTGATGGTGCCATCAATATCGGTAACAGTGAGCTGCACCTGACTATCGTAGAGCGAAATCGAGATCACTCCGGCAAACGCTGTATCAATCTCTTTCGATCCGAGCTTCGTAACGAAGCCCTTCACCGTTACCGTGGCTTTGGATTCGAGATTCACAACAACGGAGTCCCCCATCGCTTGCTGATTGATCGTATCGATCGAGACATTCCGATCAGGAATCAAGAGGCGCATGGTTGGATCGCCTAGCAGTAGAAATTTCTCTGCATTGTCGTCGTTATACAGCTTCTTTACGCGCAACATCACGTCACCTAACAAGGGGAATGTTCCGTCGGCATTCCGCGTGAATACGTTGGCGTAGAAGTATTGATTGATCTCTGCATTGCTTTGCGAGAGCACCACGCGTGATGCACTGAATACGCCAATAGCACCACCAATCTGCGACAAGACAAGTTCTTCTGCACCGGATTGATTATCCGGCAGGTCGAATCGTGCAAAGTCGCATGTCGCAGCCGTCAAGAAGAAATTCTTTGAACTGTTGGTCATCATCGGCACGGTGGTCTCGCGCACAAAGATGTTCTCATGGGCCCACACGCGCGGATTGCCGTGACCGATCCAATTCAGCATCAGCTCGCCGGAAGTATTCGTCGTAGAAAGCATGTCGTCCGTCACGCCCGGCTTACGACGTCCACGGGCAACGTTCTCTGTGGGGTATTCAACCAAGTAGATTTTCTTGTCTTGGAATGTCTCTGGCACATACTGAGTGGCAAGTCGTTCACTTTGTCGCAAGTGCAACGAACCATCAGGCAGTTGTCCTTCGCCCGTGGGCGAGTCATCTGCGATCATCGTGATCCGAGTTCTCCAATCGCCCTCATCTGATTGTTGTTCGTACGCACGGATTTTCTCAATCATCTGCATGCCAACAACATCAGACGTAATGGGCAGTCGACCGATCGCCAGCTCCGGTATCGGATCTTCGCCAACCAACCGCGTAAAGAAGTCGTCCTTGGAATTGGTGTACAACCCGTTTGTATTTCCGTCCGGCTCTTCGGATTCATACGGAATCACAAAGTTGACGGCAGACGTCGTGAGGTTCTTATAGTCGAAATGTCCATCACCCCACAAGAACACATACTTGGGTGCTCGCGTCCACTTTGTATAGGCAAACTGAAGGAAGTCTCGAATGGCCGTAGGATCCTGCATACCATAGGAGAACTCATTAAAGATCTCGTCGGTAGTCACAACCATGCCTTTCAATCCGCTCGTCTTCACGCGGTAGGCCAGCATGCTGTCTGCACTTCGTTGCAATGCAAGGTTCGTGATGATAATGAGGTCTACGTCGCGGGCGTCTGCTCTGAGGTTGGAAATCCTAATCTCACTAATCGATACGTCTTGTGGACTCGAGCTTAGACAATACAATCGCTGCGAGCCGGCATTGAGATCACATCGAACACTGAACATGCCACCTGTGTTGGCCACGTTTTCCACGAGGGAGGGGTCGATCCGGTCCGTCACATCATATCCAAACGCATCACCCGAGAAGCCATTCACATCGTACTGGGTGACGCCCGAGAGCGCCTTCCCCGTTGCGAATGCATAGGAGTTCTCTATGGCGGCAAGGCTGCGTGGATAATGGATTTCGAAGAAGTCGAGCAGCGCTGTTGAACTTCTGTCGTTGCTCTTGTACGAGAACTTCAATACACTGCGATTATCCGCTGGGACCGACTGTGCGTCGATCGCACCTGTGGTACCTAACACATAGGCGTCCATGTAGTAGCCGTTGGGTTGAAGCCCGACCTGAGCAACGGCCTGACCGTTCTCTGTCATCGTCATGGTGCCAGGCTCTGTAGAGCGAGACACAACGCTGAACACATAGTCTACATTCCCACTGCGTACGAGTCCGGGCAACAGCGTATTGATTGTGATCGCGCCACCATTTTCAAAGGAACGGCCAAACCAACGTCTACCCGACCCACTGTTATACGGATTCACCACTTCTTCTTCATACATCAGATGTCCGACGCTGGTTGCCGGCGTGTTGACAACCGGACGTGTAGGTGCAGGAGCGATTTCCGAGCGCCTTCCATCCCTGCCACCAACCGTGAGCACATACGAACTCACTTTGCTGTAGTGATGGAGGAAGTGCCGAATAGTAGAGTCTCTCGTCACCACAAACCCGGATGGACCTCCTCCGAAGAAGACCACGTCGCGAACGCTACCATCGGTGTTCGTGCGAACAGTGATGGCCTGCTCATGCATGGCCTCGAAGTCTGACTGTACAACACTCTCCGAAAGGTCGGTTCCGCCGCGTCCGAACATCTTGATGCTGCGTGCAGCGGCAGCATCCGTCGCGATGCCGTTGCGACGCAGCTCATCGGCACTGATGCGGTACACACCATCACGTTGAATGGTTATTCGATATGCCTTTGCGATGCGCTCAACCTCTTGCTGCGTTTCAAATGCACGTATGCGTTTTGAAGACTGTGCATCAACGGAAGGCGTGAACAAGATTTTTGACGAAATGGGCGCCGCTACGTGGATCGTTCTCCCGTCGTCTGTTGCCACAACCACCTCTATGCTCGCAACATGCGTCGCACCACCAACGCCCTCATACCGAACCGTTAGGTTCTTCTGTGGCGTGAACGTGAACTGTGTTGGACCGGGCACGGTAATCTGATACGATGCAATCCACTCTGTTACGGAAGGTGTAAGGCGGCGAGGGAATACTCTGGCATGATCGATCACAGGTCGGCGAATCGTTGCACCACCATCCTGTACACTCTCCCACGTTTCGATCACGGGAGCATACGTAAAGGCAAATGCCTTCGTGTCCGATTGAAGAATGCGAAACCCTTTGGGTAGAGGCGATGCACCTAGAACAGTGGCAATCGAACACAGAGTGAGGATCGCACTGAAAAAGGAAAGCCGAAGGGTGGAGTGCTGCTGCAAGTGTAAACGGTGCATGTGCTGTACAGACGGAAGTTCGTGGCTGTATTGTACTTGTTCCGCTTGGAAAGTTACCGCAAAAAAAAATGCCTCGCCATCAGGGGGGAATGAGACGGCAAGGCATGCAGCATAAAGAGGAAGTGACGACTTGCGTCGTCGAGCGGGAAACGAGACTCGAACTCGCGACCCCAACCTTGGCAAGGTTGTGCTCTACCAACTGAGCTATTCCCGCTTCATCTAACTTCTACGAATTTACATGCCCACTCGGAACTAGTCAAACGGAATTTTCTGGCGAATCTGTAAGACCATGACACAAAGCGGGATAGGGCTATCCACATACTTATCCACAGGCCGAATGACGTGATTCAATTCAATGTTTTTCAACGACTTAGCCCGTTTTGCTCAAAATTGGGGCTTATCAAAGTTGGCCTGAAAAGCACGTATAATCGCCTCTTCGACGGCCGACATAGGTACGTCGTGGCCAAGTTCACGTCCCATCGATGTAACGCCGGCATCGCGGATTCCGCACGGGACAATGGCATCAAAGATGGACAGGTCGTTTGTCACGTTCAGGGCAAGCCCATGATAGATCACCCAGCGTTTACAATGGATTCCAATGGCGCAGATTTTGCGTTCTCCGTCGATCCAAACTCCAGTGCGCCCTTCCACCCTTCCACCTTCCAGACCAAACTCTGCGATCGCGTCGATAACACATTGCTCAACGGTGCGAAGGAACCAATGAAGATCTGGCTTTAGTCGTTCGAGATGAAAGATTGGATAGCCAACGAGTTGTCCGGGCGAATGCACCGTTGCTTCGCCGCCTCGGTCGATGGCGATCGACTTGATGTTGCGTTCTGCGAGTTCGTGTGGGGAGAGAAGAACGCCATCGGATGTTGTCGTGCGTCCAAGCGTGATCACGTTTGGATGTTCGCACAGAACAAGGGTGTTGGGTTCATCGCGAAACGACACGGCATCGACCAGCTCGCGCTGTCGATGCCATGCTTGTTCAAAGTCTATCGTTCCCCACCGTTGAACGTTCATGTTCACAGCGATTAGAAGTTCACGCATTCGT
The DNA here is from genome assembly GCA_038202665.1 of Kapaibacterium sp. (SeqCode). Lineage (GTDB taxonomy): Bacteria > Bacteroidota > Ignavibacteria > Kapaibacteriales > Kapaibacteriaceae > Kapaibacterium. Next base: position 12,821 of record JBBRES010000007.1, read on the forward strand.
CATAGGCCAATGCTGCAGCTTCCATGATGGCTTCGGACAGCGTTGGGTGTGCGTGAATTGTTTTGAAGATTGTTTTGCCGGTTCCTTCGAGTGCGCGAACCATACCAATCTCTCCAATCATTTCGGTGACGTCGGGTCCGATCATGTGGGCACCCAGAACCTCGCCATACTTCGCATCAAAGATGAGCTTCACAAAGCCTTGCGTCTTGCCAATACCATGTGCCTTGCCATTTGCCGTGAATGGGAACTTGCCCACCTTGATCTCGTAGCCGGCCTCTTTGGCCTTAGCTTCTGTTAGTCCGATGCTGGCAACCTGGGGCTGACAGTATGTACAACCAGGAATGCTTGCATAGTCTACGCCGTCCGTGTGGTGTCCGGCAATATGTTCAGCGGCAACGATGCCCTCTGCCGAGGCCTTGTGGGCAAGCCATGGCGCGCCGGCGATATCGCCGATGGCATAGATGTTGGGGATATTCGTTTGGCAATACTTGTTGATCTTGATCCAACCGCGTTCGGCAAGGACGCCTGCCGACTCGATTCCAATGTTTTCAATGTTACCCTGCACGCCAATGGAGTTAAGAGCCACATCGGCTGTTAGTGTCTCCTTCGTGCCGTCCTTCTTTTCGATGACCACTTCTACGCCCTTGCCCTTTTTCTTGGCGCTCAGCACCTTCGTTTCGGTAAGAAGTGTCACGCCCTCTTTGCTGTAGTTACGAGCAAGTTCCTTGGATACTTCTTCATCTTCCACTGGCAGGATACGATTCATCATTTCGATGATCGTGACCTTTGTCCCGTACGAGTTATAGAAGTAGGCGAACTCAATGCCAATGGCACCAGCGCCCATGATGATCATAGTTTCGGGCTTCTTCTGTTGCAGCATGGCCTCGGTTGACGTGAGCACTCGCTCACGGTCCACTTCGATGCCTGGTATCTGGCGTGGCCGTGCACCCGTTGCGATAATGATGTTCTTGGCCGTGATTACGTCGGTTACGGCGCCCTTTTCATCTTTCACTTCTACCGTAGTGCCATTCTTCAGCGCACCCCATCCTTTTATCTGTGTGACCTTGTACTTCTTGAACAAGAAGGCCACGCCGTTGCTCATTCGGTCTGCAACGCCACGCGAGCGTGCGATCACCTTTGGAAAGTCGATCTCGATGCTCTTAATACCAAAACCGTATTCATCGGCATGCTTCAGAAAGTTCATGTATTCAGCGTTCTTGAGCAGTGCCTTCGAAGGAATACAGCCCCAGTTCAAGCAAACGCCTCCAAGACGGTCGCGCTCTATACAGGCGACCTTCAAACCAAGCTGTGATGCGCGAATGGCCGACACATAGCCACCGGGGCCAGAGCCGATTACAACAACGTCGAACTGATGCTGATTCATGGAATCTTGGGAGTTGAGTGAGAAGTTTGATTAGCCTACAAAAATACGATGTTCTACGGCATTGCCGTTTGCAATTCCGTTAGTACAATTGCCGTGGATGTCGGTTGGTTTTTTACATATATGTGGGAGGGGTTATGCAGTTAACAGCTGCCATCGTGGCGATTGTGGTCTCGTCGGGAATCCAATGGGCGTGGAATGGACTACTCCATGGATTTCTCCTTGCTTCCATGGAACGTGAAGCGTATGCTCCCTATGCATCCGTCATGCATCCAGCGGGACAAGAACCGAGCATGGTGTTATGGTTTATCCCAACTATCATAGGCACTTGGTATCTCCTGTACATCCTCACGCAAAGATCCGCACCTATCACTCTGAAGAACGCGGCAGTTGCAGGGATCATCCTAACGTTAGTCATGGATGCTGTCTTCAATGCGAGCATGTACATGTACTTTGCGAACTACCCCGTGCAGACGGCCCTGATCGGAATGGGCGCAGACATCGTCACGGGGGCAATCGCTGGTGCTTCGCTTGGACTCATCTACAATGCCATGGCGAAAAAGGCATAGTCTCGGCTTTCACTCAACAAGATTTACATGAAAACGGCCCTGTTCCATTTGGAACAGGGCCGTTGTTGTAAGCGAGGCATGGGATGTTAGACCAAGTATTCCTTCGACTCGGCAAGCACCGGATCGTTCACGGCGAGTGCGCTGTATTTCTTGTAGCTGCGAGCTGCAAGCATCATAAAGAGACCTGCAAAGAAGACCCAACCGGTGAGTTCCTGCCATCCGAACATCATGCCTTCTGTACCGCTTACATGACCTACTGCGGGCAAGATAATCCAGGCAAGGTCGATGTAGTGAGAAATCAAAATGATGATGGCAGCTGCGACCAGAATGTTCGTCTTACGCTTCACGTCCTGACGGAGCAACACCATGAACGGCACAACAAAGTGCATAACCACAAGGGCGATGCCCATGTACTGCCAACCATGGGTCGTGCGCGCCGTAAAGTAGATTGTCTCTTCTGGAAGGTTCGCGTACCAAATGATGAAGTACTGCGAAAAGGCGATATATGTCCAGAACACACTGAAGGCAAACATCAACTTGCCAAGGTCATGGAAATGTTCTTCGCGAATGAAGCCCTTCAAGTGACCGGCGCGGTAGAGGGCAACGGTCATCAGTGTGATCACGGAGATTGCTGCAACGAAATGTCCCGCAAACGTGTACACGCCAAACATCGTCGAGAACCAGTGAGGCTCGAGTGACATAAGCAAGTCGAATGAGCAGAACGAGATCGAAAGCGCATAAATCAACACCATGGGTGCTGCTAGTTTCCAGGCCTTTTCAGTAGGCTGATTGTCGCCCGGCATACTGTCTTGCTTGATCGAATTGCCAACGATTACTCGATACATTCCAAACCAAAGCAGGGCGTAAATGGCAAGGCGAACAACAAAGAACGGCGTGTTGAGGTAGCCGGCCTTATGGATCAGAATAGGATCTGTAAGTGCAGACTCATGCGTCCACTCGTAAATGGAAGAGTGCGAAAAGAGATTGATGATTACTGGTACAAATCCCAGTAACATGAAGGGAATCATACCCGCGAAATTCTCTGCGACACGACGGATGGAAGAACTCCAACCGGCGCGTGTAAGATACTGGAGGGCAGAAAAGAAGATCATGGTGACGCTGATACCTGCGAAGTACCAGAAGCCCAACACGTAGTCTCCCATCATGCGCTGAAGTCCCCCACCAACGGCATACGCGGCGCCAAGTCCAAGAGCACCGAGAATCGTAAGAATCATGCCATAGCGCTGGATTTTTCCGATCAGCGGCGATGAACCAAGATTGACCAATTGTGACATAGAGCGTCCCTTTTTGCCTTATTGAGCAGAGCCCGTGGTGGAAGAATTTGAAGCAGCTACAGCCGGAGCGTAACTGTCTGTTCCCTCTACTCCTTGCAACGTGCGCAAGTAGTAGATAATGGCCCACCGATCTGTTGGCGAGATCTTATCTGCATAGCTCGGCATCAAATTCTGACCTGCGCTTATGATGTGGAAGATGCGAGCGTTCGACAGCGCTCCGGTTTGCTCACGTGTGAGATCCGGAATACCAGGCCATGGACCTCGCTCCACCACTTTCGAATTGCTTTTGGCATCGTAGCCGTGACATGGCGAGCAGAAAACGTTGAAACGATTCTGTCCGCGCGACATCAAGAACTCCGTTTTTTCAAGGCGGGGATTAACGTTAAAGCTCTCAGCCTTATCAACGTCGCCCATGCCAAGCGGATACACCGTCGATCCCCTTGCCACAGTACCCTCCAAGGGGTCGCGCTGCGTTCTGCCATCGGAAAAGAACTTACTTCCCGATTGCGGAATGGCCTTGAATTGGTGGTCCATATTCGACAGGAACTCTACAGGCGCTTGATCACTGAACCATGTGATCTTCCCCCAAAGTACCAGGACGATGAAGACCGAAGCTGCTGCTCCGAGTACGATCCAGAGGATCGGCAGTTTTCTTTTCGTATCGCTCATGCTCTGCGCCATCTCTGCGTAGTGATCAATGGTTATGCTGTCACGGTATGCACGTTCTGTGCGCCGAGACCCCTCAAGAATGCTGCGGTCTGCTCAGCCGAGTACCGGTCATCATCTGAGTCGATCGTCACAACGAACGTATCGTCTGTTGCCTTCTTAAAGCTATCGTCGTTCTGGTAGCGGTTATACCACGTTGGAAGCTGGCACAGACCGAAGAGTCCGACCACCGTCATGATGGCCGTGCCGAGAATTGACAATTCGAAGTCGACCGGAATAGAGAACTGCCAATCGAAAAATCCCTTGCCGCCGATGTTCAGTGGATAGTCAACTGCGCCCGTCCACCACTGCAATCCAAGTGCCGTAGAGAGTCCACCACAGAGTCCCAAGAACGAGATGTAGGTAATGATGGAGCGCTTGATGCCCATGGCTTTATCAAGGCCGTGAACAGGATAGGGCGTATGAATGTCCCATTTCCGATATCCGGCTTCATTGATTTTATGCGCCGCGGTCATGATCACGTTTACATCCTTGAATTCGCCAATAACGCCTGCTGGTGTACTCATCAGTGTGCTCCTTCTGTAACTGCCGCATGCGGGGCGTGATCGTGCTCATGATGATGAGTGGGTTGCGCACCTGGCATTATGCTCTTTATCTCGGCGATGGCAATCACAGGTACGAACTTCGAGAAGAGCAAGAAGAGCGTAAGGAATATGCCAAACGTGCCAATGAAGATCGAGATTTCTACCCACGTTGGAGAGTAGTAGCCCCATGACGCGGGCAGGAAGTCGTGATGCAACGATGTGGCAATGATTGTAAAACGCTCGAACCACATACCGATGTTGATGAAGATGGAGATCACAAACATGAGTGGCACATTCCGACGTGCCTTCTTGAACCAGAATATCTGCGGCGACACCACATTACAGGTCACCATCGTCCAGTAGGCCCAAGCGTAGTCGCCAAATGCACGATTCAAGAACACCCACGATTCGTACGGATTACCTGAATACCAAGCAATGAAGAACTCCATACCGTAGGCATATCCAACCATCATACCCGTTGCGAGCATGATCTTATTCATGTTGTCGAAATGCTTGAGCGTGATGAACTGTTTAAGATCAAGCACTTCACGTGCGATCACCAACAGCGTCATCACCATCGCAAAGCCAGAGAAAATTGCGCCGGCAACAAAATATGGTGGGAAAATCGTAGTGTGCCATCCCGGCAGGATTCCCACAGTAAAGTCGAAGGAAACCACGGAGTGCACAGACAACACGAGCGGCGTCGAGATACCGGCCAAAACGAGATAGGCAATTTCGTAGTGGTGCCAATGGCGTGTCGAGCCAGTCCATCCAAGCGATAAGAAGCCGTAAATCTTCTTTGCAATGTCGCTCTTTACATAGTTCCGAACGGTGGCAAGGTCAGGAATCAATCCTACAAACCAAAACAGTGCAGACACCGTGAAGTACGTGTTCACGGCGAACACATCCCACGCAAGTGGAGAACGGAAGTTCACCCACATGTTCATTTGATTGGGGTACGGCAAGAGCCAGTAGAAGAGCCATGGACGTCCTGTGTGCGACAGAACCATCGTCATGGCACATATCACGGCGAAAATCGTCATGGCCTCAGCAGATCGATTGATGGCAGTACGCCACTTTTGACGGAAGAGGAAGAGAATAGCCGAGATCAGCGTACCGGCATGACCAATACCAATCCAGAACACGAAATTCGTGATATCCCAACCCCAACCAACAGGATTGTTCAGACCCCAAACACCGATACCAGTGGTAATGGTGTAGTAGAGAGCAAAGAGCCCCCACGCTGCCAACGCGCCGGTGAAACCGACGGTCATCAGATACTTCATCGAGATCTTCGATTCGACGATGCTAGCGATACGCGTAGTGATATCGTGTAGGGAAGGATTCCCTAGTACGAGCGGCTCGCGTATCGGCGCCTGTTCTTGCACCTTCATGTGATGATCCTTTGTTCCGAGTGCTCAGTGATCGAATTAAGAGTGATGACCAGCAGCTTCACCTGCCATAGACCCTGCGATGTTCCGAACCTTCGCCAAATACGTCACACTTGGACGTACGTTGAGTTCTTCCAAAACAGTAAAGCCGCGCTCGCTGGCACGCGCCTTTGAAACACGACTTGATGGGTCGTTCATGTCGCCAAAGATGATCGCACCGGCCGGACATGCTTCTTGACATGCCGTAACCGCTTCACCATCCAACACGCGTGCACGTCCGTTGTCCTTTGCGTGCCACTTCGCTTCGTTGAGTCGCTGCACACAGAACGTACACTTCTCCATAATCCCACGCATACGAACCGTTACATCTGGGTTGAACGCAAGATCGAGCGGAGTGCGTTGATCGTTGTTGTAGTTGAGGAAGTTGAAACGACGAACCTTGTACGGACAGTTGTTCGAGCAGTAGCGCGTACCAACGCAACGGTTGTACGTCATCTCGTTCAATCCTTCCGGACTGTGTGTTGTTGCGGCTACCGGACATACATTTTCGCACGGTGCGTTTTCGCAGTGCTGACAGAGCATTGGCTCTACTACCGTGTTTGGATTTTCCATGTCGCCCGTGTAATACCGGTCCAAACGAATCCAGGCCATTTCACGACCCTTCATCACTTGTTCCTTCCCTACTACTGGGATGTTGTTTTCACTCTGACAAGCCACGATGCATGATGAGCAACCAGTACACGAAGACATGTCGATAACCATGCCCCATCGATGTCCCTTATACTCATATTTCGAAATGATGCTAAGGGGCTTGGACTTCGCGTTGTTCTTGCTTCCATCTTCGCGTGGGAAGTGCTCGTGCAGTTCTTCTACCTTGCCACCCTTCACATCATTCAATGTGAGCTGCTTCACAACCTGGCGTTCACCACGTCCGTCGTCCAGCGTATGATGGTTCTGCGTTACTGCAACGCGATGACGCTCGCCACTCTTGACGGCGATCTCGACAGGCTGATACGATGTTGTGTGACCAGCCATGGTGAGTGCGTAGGTGTTCGCACCAACGTTCGCATGGACAGCTCCACCTTCTGTTTTGCCATACCCAAGCTGCGTGACGATTACATCGTCTGCCATGCCAACCTGCACCCATACGGGGAGATCAACGGCACCGTGCTTTGTTGTGACCGTGATAACCGACTCATTTGCTTTTGCAACGGCCTTCGCATCGGTACTGGACGCAACACCAAGGGCCACTGCCGTCTTGGCACTCATGAGCGCAACGTTGTCCCATGTAATCTTTGTGACGGGATCAGAAAGTTCTTGCAACCAACCGTTGTTCGAATACTTTCCATCGTACAGGGCAAGCGACGGAACCGTGAGGATCACGCGTCCCTTTGTCGCAGTGCCCGAGGCAAGGGAAGAAGCATTTCCAATAGACATGGACGCAGTGGAAACAACAGGCGAGGTTGATTTCAGAATTCCGTCTTGCAATACCTTGCTCCATCCCATCTCACCAGCACCCGTGGCTGTGAGTGCGGCTGTCCAACGTGCAACAACGTAATCGTAGTACGACGTTACTGCATCTCCGAACGCTGCGGGATTCACGCGCTTCGCAACTGCAATGAGTGTGTCTTGGAACGAGGCCATGCCTTCGTTCAACGGAGCGATCGCTGGTTGCTGTACCGAGAGTGTGCCATCATAACACACGGCATCACCCCAGGATTCGAGCCAATGCGTGGCTGGAAGACTCACAGCACAAAGCTTCTTCGCGGTTTCATCTTCGTACAGGTTGCATGCAACGCGTACAGGAACTTTGGCAAGCGCTGCGCGAAAACGTCGGTCTGCAGAGTACTCCGGATTTGTGTTGTCAAAGACAACAACATGTACGCTACCAGATTCCATCGATGTAACGGCCGCTTCGATAGCATCTGCCTTGATGCCGCTATACGGCAGCACGCATGCAGGATCTAGCGGAAGTCCCGCACCAATATTTCCAAGTGTCTGATTGATGTTGATGCCGATCGCGTGCGCACGTGGTGAACACGCATCGCCAACCATGACGATACTCTTGCCCTTTGCAGCCATCAGCGCAGCAGCCGCTTCACGCGCTGCCTTCGTCGTTGCGGCATCGGCACCGCCCGTGAGATCTGACCCAATGAGCGAGCCAGCACCCACTTGTTGTTCGAGTACGGCAAGGAAGGCATCATGCTGGGAAGGATGCAAGGCGATGCGCACATCTGCGTTCGCACCTGTAAGGGAGTAGGCGGCTTCTACGACGAACACCTTGCTCATCGCTGGCGAACCAGGCTCGGGCGAACGACGTGCTGCGAATCGACCTGTGTGATGCAATGTGAGCTTGTCTGTTCCCAAGAAGTCTGAGCCGACGCTTACGATCACTTCTGCTTTTCCGAGATCGGCTACCAGTTCACCGTCGATACCAAGGACGGCCTTGTTCGCACGTGCTTGGTGATCACAGACGATGGCGGGCAGCGTGACGAACGAGACATTCGGAACGTTCGTGGTGACGTCGCGCATGAGTGCCTCATACGATGGAGAGCAATGCTCATCCACAAAGACAATCACATTCTTGCCTGCCGCTTGCGCATCTGTTACACCTTTGGTGAGATTCGAGATGGCGTTTTCGTACGACGTTGCTCCAGAATTGACGCGGGCACGACGCATACGATCTGGATCGTACAACGACAGAAGCGACGCCTGCATTTCTGCATTCGCCGTTCCACAGTTGCTCGGATGAAGTTCATTGCCCTTCACCTTAATCGGACGTCCTTCGCGACTCTTGACCAACGAACCATAGGCAACGTTGCGGTGCGAATACACCGAAGCATAGTACTGCGGTAGTCCGGGAATAAAGTTCTGATGTGACTTCACCGTTGGCACAAGCTTCTGATCTGGCCGGCGGCACGCAGCGGCCGTGAGGGCCATCGACGCCGATACCAAGGCCATGAAGCCACGTCGGCTCACACTGCTATCGAAGACAGGCGCGGCAGTCACGCCGTCGACGAACTCTCCCGACGCACCATCGCGCGTCTCCGCAAGTTCATCGATGCTCTTCCAGAGTTTCATACGGTAGCCTAGTTGATGATGTTCAAGTGTTGAAATCGGACGATCAATAATGGCACGAGGAGCAATTCTCGGGACCAATTCCCGCCTGCTTCGGCTGCGGGATTCCATGCACTTGCTGGGCAGGTACAGGACTTTGACCAAATCCGTACGAAGGCACAACAACGGGTTGTACAGCTGCGATCTGCGCCGCGCGCAACGGCTTGTACAAGAACGTCGAGTCCATCATGTTCTTCTGATCAATCTTCATCCCCGTGAAGATTCCGGAGATTGGACGGGCACCAACAATGCGTGCTTCCGGATTGCGGTGGCAGTCTAAACACCAGCCCATCGTGAGCGGCTTGAACTGCGACACGACTCCCATTTCTTCAATGGGACCGTGGCACGACTTACAGTCGATCTGCGCTCGGATGTGCCGCGAGTGATTGAAGTGCGCATAGTCCGGCACCTTGTGAATTCGCGCCCACTCAATGGGAGTCCCCTTTTCATAGTTGTCGCGTACGAGCTTCAACTTTGGACTCTCATTGCGCACTACGGTGTGACAGTTCATACAGGTCTGTACGGACGGTACGGGCGAGTGTCCAGAGACCTCGACGCCCGCATGACAGTACTGACAACTGATCTGAGTGTACCCAGAGTGCACTTTGTGCGAGAACGGAACCGGTTGCTGCGGTCGGTAGCCGACATCAGCAACGTCATTGCGGACTCCGAAATACCCGATAAGGAAGACGCAGAGCGCTACCGTTCCGGCAACAGCCCCGCCAACCTTCACTCCCATGTCGAATCGGCGTGAGAACATTCACCACCCTTTTAAAAAAGACCCGCAAATATCCGAAAAGATGACCACCTATTCAACGGGAAGCAGCACGCATCTTACGCACAATGACCACGATGAAGGTAGAAAGGATGGAAAGCGGCACCACCAGCATGAACAAAACGCTCATGGAGTAGGAGTCGCCCACCGAAGCATTCGCCGAACCCTTGGTGAAATTATCGGAGCAGCTCGGACAGGCCTGCAACACCGAATTCGTCACCGTTACGAGTGGCAGCAGCAACATCAACATTGATTTCGTTTTCATAGGAACCACCGGTAAAGCATGAAGTAGACCAACACACCAGTAACCGACACATAGAGCCAAATGGGATAGGTGATCTTGGCGATCTTCCTATGCCGCGCGTCCATGCGCTTCAACCCTCGAAAGAGCGTGATGCTGGCCAAGAACGGCACGGTTGCCGCCAGAATCACATGCGAGATGAGAATTCCAAAGTAGACAGTCCGCCAAACCCCTTGACCCTTGAATGTAGTGTTCCACGAACCTGTTGTTTCGTGCAACCACCATTTGTGCAGGAGATAGAACACCAAGAACACGGTCGACACACAAAAGGCAATGATCATGGTCGCGCGATGCCGCTCAATCTGCCGCCGCTTGATGAATTGCAAACCAACCGTCAAGAGAACGGTGCTTATCGCATTCAAAGTGGCATTCACTGCCGGCAACTCATCCACGTTCAAAGGCCCCGTAGTACAGTTTTCAATCGCGCCACTTCCGAAGAATCAGCGCTGTCGAAATAATCCCGAATCCGCATACTGTCGTCCACTAACACGAAGCGCGTGCTGTGCATCGATGGATCTGTTGGCTCCATCACCGTAAACCCTCGTACGGCTAACGCTCGCATGCTATCCGCCGACATTCGGACAAACATCCACGTCCCCTTGCGCGCTCCGAACTTCTCAGCATACGCAAGAAGTTGTTCCTGCGTATCGTTCTCTGGATCCGTGGTGATGGATACGAATCTGATCTTCGAACCGAACTCCTTTTGAAGTCCTGCTTGCACGGTGTTGAGGGCCGGACAGATAGACTCGCACGAGGTAAAGAAGAACGACGCCAACCAGAACCGACCTTTCATCGACGAGGCATCGAAGGTCTGGCCATGCTCATCGATGCCACGAAACTCCGGCACGTCGCGCAGCGGTCCTCGCAACTGCACCGTCTCGTTCGACGCGTCCATGCCACCTTGCTCCGCCTTCCGCTCACATCCAACAACAAGGACGAGGACGGCGGCAAGGATGCAGGGCTTTAGCGTGTGTATGCCCATGACTCCAAGAAGTTCAGTGCAAACGTCATCACAGAGAACAAGAACACAGGGATGTACACAAAGAAGCGAAGCATCGGATGATCGAATTTCAAGTGCATGAACACCCACATCACGGCGATCACCTTCACGACGGCAATCAGCACCCCAATGGATACGTGGAGGATGTCTCCCGGTGTTCCCCACTCGTGTGGGAATGGAAGCTTGGCAGCGCCTACGGTAAGGAGTGTAAGAACCCCTAGTGCGTAGAACACTTGCATGTACGACTTGATCACATTGCCGTGGTCATGACCCATAAGAACTCCTGGTTATAGCAAGAGTGAAGGAATTGTTCTGTTTAATGATGGACCGCTGCGCCTGCTGCCGCGTGATACGGGATCATGAGGTAAAGAGCAGGGAAAATGAAAATCCACATCAAGTCCACAAAGTGCCAATACAGTCCGAGCGTTTCCACTTTCACCGGATAGTTGTATCCGCTTTTCGTGAACGACTTGAGCCACATGTAGATCATCGGTATCACTCCGCCAATCACGTGCAACGCGTGGAAGCCCGTCATCAGGAAGTAGAACGAAAAGAACAACGTGTGATGCTCTTGTCCGGGGAACAAACCATCATGCCACTTGCCACTGTATTCGAAGAACTTCACAATCAAGAAGCCGAAGCCACCGAGGATGGTCAGACCCAAAAAGAGCCGGAAGTTTTTGACGTTGCCCTTCTCAAGATTCAAAATCGACAGCGCCATGGTAAGCGAGCTGCCAATCAGAATGAAGGTGTTCGTGAGCGCCATCGCCACGTTCAAGTGATGACTGCCCTCTCCGAAGACCGTGTAGTTGCTATTACGCAACACAATGAAGGCACCAAAGAAGCCCGTGAAGAACATGAGCTCCGAAGCAAGAAAGGCCCACATGGCCAACTTGCCCATGGGGATCTTCGTCACCGGCTCATGAGCCAGATTCAATGTTGAAGACATATGTCACCCGAAATGGTATTGATACTGTTCATTGCTTATCTAGAAACATCAACACGAACACGCCCATCAAAAAGGCATACGACGTGAGCAG
>JBBRES010000008.1:0-24206 GCA_038202665.1 Kapaibacterium sp. (SeqCode)
TTAACATTCACTACAACAACGACGCAAACACCTACTCGTACAATACGTCAAAGTCTACCGCCACAGATGGTGCGTACTCTACGTTTACAACGGCACCTGGTCAGACCACAAAGACACTGTGGGTGAACATCACAACTTCTACGAATGTGGCGTTCCAGGAATTGCAAACAGTATACTGGCGCGTTTCGCTCACGGATAACATCGGTCGGTTTATCACACGGTATCAATTGGCGCAAACGTCCACAACACTGCAACTTGGACCAGAGACAACTCGTGGCACAGGTATTGCCGATGTTCAAAGTCAGCTTACACCGAAGAATTTTGTCTGTCTGTACGATGTAGAAACGCCAACAGTCTCTACACGTCCGATCTCTACAGGCATCGTCCAAGATGATGGTACTGTTCTCACAGGCGCGTATTCATGGTATGCTGCACTTGATGGTTCATCAACGTCGTGGGCAACCATCATTCCTAACACGCTTCCGAACGGCGTTCGCCGTATTGAAGAGCGTGACTGGAGGACCGGCGCTATTGTCTACTTCCGTACCTCGACAAATGGTGTTTGGAATGGCGTGTCGACTGTTGGTGCTTCTGGCGGTTCAACCTCTCCGATCTATCTACAAACACCTCGTATTACTGTTGCAACTCCTGTCTTGAACGACACGCTCTGTGGATTGAACATACAGCGTATCAATTTCACTGCACGCGGCACGAACAACGTATTGATTGAGTTTTCCTCGAATAACGGAACTAGTTGGATAACGGTTGCGACAGTGCCAGCAGCATCCGGTTTCTATAACTGGACAGTGATTCCTGTGGATTACACAAACAACGCCTTGATTCGCGTAACGGGTGTTGAACGCACAGATATCTCTGCAACATCGGGACGCTTTACGATTGCATCGAAGATCGCCGTTGTTCAACAACCGGTGTCTTCTAACCTTTGCTTAGGTCAGGACTACGTGCTCATCACACTCACGAGCGGCTCTGTTCGACGCATGCAGTGGATGAAGGACGGACGTGACATTCCAGGTGCCACAACTCCAATTCTGTCTATCAAAAATGCAGGTTGGGACGCGTCTGGTTAATATATGTGTCGTATCGAGACGTATGGCACATGCGGCACGGTGTTCTCAAACGAAGCGGCGATTCGCGTGGCGCGACCAACGCAAGTGGTGGAGCAGCCACGCGTTGTGAATGTATCGATTGGACAGCGTGCTGAGCTCGTCATCACGATTGAGAACCCCAATGATGCCACCTTCCAATGGCGCCGCGGGATAAATCCGATTGTAGATAACGGAAACATCACGGGTTCGAGAAGCAGCATTCTCACGATCAACAATGTAACGGCTGCGGATATTGCGACTGACTACAATTGCGTTGTTGTGGGCGTTTGCGGAACGGTGACCACGAAGGACATCCGTTTGCTCACGATTGGTGTGTATGCAGACATTCCACAGTCCACTGTGAATGCTTGTATTGGCCAAGATGCGATCATCCAGGGTCAAGTCTACAGCAATCCCGCGAGCGTTCCATTGGACATCCAATGGACGTTGAACGGCAGTGTGGTCATGGACGGAAACAAGTACGAAGGAACAACAACTGGCGTCCTCAAGATCAAGAATGTGCTCCCAGCAGACCAGGGCGTCTATGTTCTGATGGCAAGCTTTACTGGCGATGTATCATCGATGAGTCAAGACACTGTAAGCGTCACGCTTGCTAGTGCACCGTCGATAAGCTCGCAACCAACAGCAATGGCTATTTGCCCAGGCACAACGCTTACGCTTTCGGTGACTGCGGTCGGGGCAGGGACGCTTTCCTATCAATGGTACGCTAACAACTCCCCTGTTTCAGGCCAAACATCGGCAACATTGTCAATCGCTGGTTTCACCGAAGCTCGCCAAGGCGCATACTACTGCGTAGTCTCTACCGCCTGTGGAACAGTTCAATCCAGCAGTGCTGCAGTTACCGCCAAGACCCGCACCACCGTTTCGTTGCAACCGGTTGCAACCTTAGCGGTAAAGGCTAACGAGGCGCTGACGCTTTCAGCGCTCGGTGCAGGCGAAGGTACTGTGCAGTATCAGTGGTTCAAAGACGGAGTGGAGCTCACGGGTGAAGTTGCACCAGTGTACACCAAGACCGCTGTAGTAGCTGATGCGGGCAAGTATTGGGTACGCCTTCGTGCAGAGTGTGGCGACCAAATCTCAGACACATCCACAGTTACCGTTGCACCAGTTACTACTGGTGTGAATGAAGACGTGATGACCGGTGGCGCGACCGTTGAGCGTATCGTTCCAAACCCTACCTTCTCCTCGGCATCGTTTAACGTCAACGTTATATCGCCAAGCCGCGTATCGATTGTCTTGACGAACACGGCCGGGATGGTCGTCGCAACTTTGGCCAATGGCGCCGTTATCGAAGGCTCGGTACACTTCGACATCGACGCTTCGTCACTAGCAACCGGAACGTATATGCTTGTAACGTCGATCGGAACTGATCGACATGTACAGCAGCTCGTCATCATCAAGTAACTTGCACTATCCGTGCCAAGGGGAGTATGCCACGGGCATGCTCCCCTTTTTTATAGAACGCCGGAACACCGCTCACTGGAGTCTGCATGATGCGAAATATCACGTCCCTCGCCGCCTTCATTGCACTAGCATGTTCAATGGTTGCCTTTGGGCAAGACATTGTTGTGAGTGAGTATCGAAATGATGCCAGCCCCACGTTGAATGAGTGGAACGAGATTGTCGTGGTCAAAGACAACATGAATATTGTTGGCTATATCGTGCACGACAACAACACAGCACAAGATGCGAGACAGGGTGGTGTCCGATTCAAGGATCTTCCGATTTTTAGGAATGTTCGCGAAGGGACGATCATCGTTATCAATCATCGAGATATGCCGGTGGGTGTGCCTACGGATGCCGACCCAAGCGATGGGTACATGGAATTCGCTGCAACGAATCAAACGTATTTCGACGCGGTCTTGTTCAGCGTTGGTACGTGGGATCTCAATGCATTTAATGTTGCGCAAGATGGAGATTTCATTGAAGTGCTACGTCCGGACTCCGTCCACGTGCATGGATTGGGTCATAGGTTTATCACCGGAGCGTACTACGATGCTTGTGCTGGACCGAAGGTCAACCATAAAGTAAGCACGCTCAATAATGGCAACTCTGTGTCGGTAGTTGGTAGATCCATAGCGGCGTACGGTGCTGGCATAGGAACCGATTCAACAAGTATGAATCTAGACTTTGGCGGTGCCGCATCACGCGTTACCAAGGGCCTCCCGAACAAAATCGAGGCAGCGAAAGAAGGCGGCGGTCAAGTAAGTCGTAACCATTTGTTGTGGCGTGAATGGCGTGAACCGGAATGGAGTGGCACACCAAGTGTGTCTATCGTTTTGCAAACACCAACAAAGCATGTGATCTCGTGGACATCGCTGGTGGACACGTATCCGCAAGACAGTCTCACGGGTGTGATGATCTTGCGTGATACCACAGATTTTGTTGGGTTCAACAACGGCAACATTCTTGACGGAACGATCTATTCGGTGGGTCAACGCATTGGTACAAACGGTCCGCTTGTTATTGCACTACAACCAAATGCTGCTGGCAATCAATACGCAGATTCGTTGAACATCGTATGTGGCGGTCAGTATTCGTATCGCGTTGTCGGATACCGGTACAAGCATGATGTTCGACTCGGAACGATTACTCCGGAGTTGGCGCGAGGTCGCCAATACAACGAGGGCCAGGTTGCATCGAGTGCACGTATCACCAAGAGCCAGCCAACAAAGCCCGTGATCACGGCGTCGACGTTGCAGATATGTCCGGGTGATACAGTAGTCCTCTCGACCACGGCCGTTGCGGAATCGTATGAGTGGACATTGAATGGCCAGCCAATCCCATCGCCTGCACCCTTGCGCGTGGTTGTGAACGAAGCAGGTTCGTACAAACTCTCCATCAAAGCGAATGGTGGATGTACCGCAGAGTCTGATGTTCTCACGATTAGCTATTTGCCTGCGACAGTCATCAACGTTACGCCTTCAACACCGCAAAAGATCTGCGCTGGCGAATCTGTGACGATCACGGCTGATCGCGATGCCCCTGCGTTTCAATGGC
Organism: Kapaibacterium sp. (SeqCode); assembly: GCA_038202665.1. GTDB lineage: Bacteria > Bacteroidota > Ignavibacteria > Kapaibacteriales > Kapaibacteriaceae > Kapaibacterium. The sequence goes on from JBBRES010000008.1 coordinate 4,128, forward strand.
TTCGAGATGGCGTTACGATTGCAGGTGCGAATGGCAAGAGTTATGCGGCCACGCAAGCCGGTAGCTATCAAGTCCGCACGGCGTCAGCCACGGGCTGCCCAGCCGTTTCGCCGCTTGTTCGCGTGTTGGTCCGTGATGTTCGCGTCACTGCACTGCAACAGTCGCTCGACTTTGCTTCACTCGATGAGTGTGAGACAAGTAGAACACGCACTTTTGAAATGGTGAACAACGGTACCGAAACCGTGATCATGTCCTCTGCTTCATTTCCCGAGGGCTACACGCTGTCCGACCCTCCGCCCGGTTTTTCTCTTGCTCCAGGACAACAACAGATTGTTCGAGTCCGATTCACACCTACCAAGACCGGTGTGTCTGCAGGCAATGTTGTGTTCACCATTCAGCCATGCGATCAAAAGATCAGCGTTCGAGTGTTTGGCGTGAAGACGAAATCGTCGATCGCCGTAGACCGAGCAGGTGTTGACTTTGGAGCCTATGTTGCGTGCAGTGATGTCGCAACTATACGTGTTGATTCAACATTCACCATTACCAACAGTGGTTCGGTAGATGTGACAATCAAGGCACCTGCAGTCTCGCCACCTTTCTATTTGCTTACACAAGACTTCCCGGTTGTTCTTACCCCGTCTTCGAGGAAGTCCATCACGGTACAGTATCGACCGTTGGGCGTGTTTACGAATAGTGCCGTGATTCAGGAGATCGCCTTCCCCTTCTCGTCGTCTACATGCACGGACACACTCCGTTCTGGTCTTGTAGCCGCAACGTTTCGACCAATCGTTTCCCTTTCTTCCTCTACAATGCAGCTTCCTCAGTTGCTGAGTTGCAAGAACACCTTCGACACAACCGTCACACTGCAGAATGCTGGCAACGTGAATGTGATCGTTCGATCAACAGATCCGAACGTCATCATGCCGGGTGGCCCTATTGCCGTGGCGGCAGGCACAACACAGGTGGTTCCCATCACGATCACCACACCTACGGCTCCTGGAACGTTTACGATTAACGCTACCTTCATTGCAGACACATGTGCGCTCTCTCTCCCTTTTGTTATAAGCGGAGAGACGATAGACACACGACCATCTCTATCCGCAACCACGGGTACACTGGGAAAAGTGTTTCGATGCGAGACTGATCCAACGCGCAGTGGAATATTTTCAATTGATGTTGGAGCAGCGAAGTCCGGTCGTGCCACCATCCGTACCCTCACCATCAGCGACGCCATGTTCACGGTTAACGTCACACCCGGTACGGTGGTCCAAGGCACGCTGCCCTTCACTGTACGGTATGCGCCAACAGCAGACGGTTCACACTCGGCAACGATCACCATCACCATGGATCCCTGTGGCGATGTACTCACGCTTGATGTACAGGGTACAGCAGCAACGCCTACGCACTTCGTGAGTCCACTTGTTGTAAACATGGGAACCATTACGGTAGGTCAAACCGCAACACGCACGGCAAAACTCGTCAACACGGGCGCAGATCCGATTCGTGTGGAGCAGCCAGCCGGAGTGGTGGCGCCTTTCTCTGTCACCTCTACGCAACCGCCACTGCCGGCCACGATAGCACCCGGTGATAGCGTCGTCTATACGCTTGCCTACGTCTATGCGGGAGCGCAACGTACAGATGTTGGTGAACTACGAAGTATCATTTCAGCACCTTGTACGGAAGCGGACACCATTACGCTTTCGGGCGTGACGTCGGCCCCAGGTGTGATCTCGGGTGTAACGGTATCGGTACCAACAAATCTTGTGGCAACAAGTGGTGAACTTGTTGATGTTCCTTTCCGCCTTTCCACCACAACAGATATCTCTTCTGCCAACGTGCGCGTTCTCGACGTGTACGTTCGCTACAATGCAACGCTCCTACGTCCGCTTTCGATAACTGGTGGACCCACAACCACCGTAACAGGCACCATCCAAGAACCCGTGCTCGGCACTGCGCGATTCACACTCACTTCAACAACGCCCATCGTTGCCGCCGATCCCCTCTTTGTGGTGAGAGCGCAGACGTACGTGGGAGATGCAACGTCAACGCCAATCATTGTCGACAGCGCCATCGCTTCTGGCATTCTCGCTGTTGGCGAACCTGGACTCTTAGTCCTTACGGGTTCGTGTGCATTTGAATCGTTGCAAGCAGGTGTTGGCGCTCGATCTTCTATTCGTATTCGTGTGGTAGATTCCGAACATGCTGTTCTAGACATTACCACGATGACGGACGATCCCGTCTCTATCACGATGCGCAACACGAATGGCTCATTAATGCTTGCACCTCGGACAGGACTGTACGCACCCGGTGTTCACAGCATCGACCTTCCGCTTGCGAACCTCGCAACGGGCCTCTACTACGTCACCATGGATCACGGCCTGCACCATTCAACCGTGCCCGTCGTGATCTCTCGATAATTCCAAAGGCATCAGTGTGAAAGTACTCATTACCGGGGCGACCGGATTTGTTGGAAGTCATGTTGCAGATGCAATGCTCCAGCGTGGCTATGCCGTGCGCTATGTAGCACGCGCAACAAGCAACCACCAGTGGATGAAAAACAAGCCCGCCGAATGTGTGGATGGTTCGTTGTTCGACGTAGACTCATTGAAATCTGCCGTCACCGATGTTGACATTGTCATCCATGTGGCAGGGCTCACGGCGGCAAGGAGCGAGGCGGAGTTCTTGAAGGGGAATCGAGATGCTACGGCCAATCTCCTGCAAGCGATTAAGTTGTTCAATCCTGGTATCCAGCGCTATGTACACGTCAGTTCATTAGCGGTAAGCGGACCTTCTGCAGACGAGGCGCACCCCGTTACCGAAGACATGCCTATGCGTCCTATCACGGCGTATGGCAGAACGAAGAAAGCAGCAGAAGAAGTTGTGCATGCATCGATGAACGATATACCATCTACCATCATCCGCCCGCCCGCGGTCTATGGTCAGCGCGACTCCGCTATTCTTACGTTCTTTCAAACCGTCAACCGCGGCCTCATGCCTCTCATCGGATTCGACGCAAAGAAACTTTCTCTCGTCCACGTGCGCGATCTAGCGCGGGGCATCGCCATGGCGGCGGAATCCCATCATGCGTTGGGACAAACGTATAACATCTCGAGCGACGAGTTCTATACGTGGCGCGACGTGAGCAAACGCACGGGCGAGCTGTTGGGCAAGAAGCGGTTGCTTCCAATCCGTCTGCCTCACTCCTTAGTTCTGGGTATCGCAGGAATCTCCGGACTCGTTGGAAAAATGGGATCAAAGGCCCCGGTACTTGACTATGAAAAGGGGATCGATATGATCCAACGGTATTGGACGTGTAGTACGGCAAAGGCAAGAGCAGAACTTGGCTACCATCAGGAAGTCTCCCTCGAAGAAGGCATCAGAGAAACTGTGAATTGGTATCAGGACATGGGATGGCTCTGATACATCGCTGGCGGTCATGGGTCCAAGGAACAATCGGTCTTATCGTCACCGTACTCGTCCTTGTGGTTTGCTTCGTGTTCTTCGCAGTGAAGATCGCAACGCGTTCACATCCGAAACCATACACGGAACTCTCGGCGCCTGTGAGCGATACTGCGCGCATCTTCCGGAATTCGTTTGGCGTTCCGCACGTAACAGCAGCGAACGAACACGATCTCTTCGCATCGCAGGGTTTTGCTCATGCGCAAGATCGCCTTTGGCAAATGGACTTCATGCGTCGTATCGGCAAAGGAACACTTGCATCTGTTCTTGGGAAAGAAGCAGTGGACGTCGACAAGTTCATGCGCACACTCGACATTGCATCGATAGCCCACAAGCAATATCAGTACAGTAGCAAACAATCCAAAGATGTCTTGGCCGCCTATGCGGCTGGAGTCAACACCTATCTCGAAGAGCAGCAGGGCAACCTTCCATTCGAGTTTGATGCTTTGGGATATGTGCCCGATCCGTGGACCGAAGAAGACTGCTTGATCGTTGGCAAAGTGTTGTCGTTCGAACTCAGCTTTGCGTTCTACACAGATATCACGTTCGCACAGATAGCAGCCCAACGAACAGAGGCCGTTGCAAAGCAGTACATCGCCGGGTATCCGTCAACTGCACCGTGCGTCCTTGACTCGGTCTTGCATGACACAAAACGATCCATGCGAAACTCCGATTCTCTCGTCGCACATCAATCGCAGCCACATCGCGCAGACGACAAGACTATCCACGATCTTGGTCACATGGTGCGTTCCATCAGAGAGAAACTGGGCATCAACGGTAGTTCCATTGGAAGCAACTGTTGGGCCGTGAGCTTAGGGAAAGATGGGGCGATTGTTGCGAATGACCCGCATCTAGCAATCTCGCTTCCATCGCAATGGTATCAGATTCATCTATCGTGCCCCACCATCAACGTCATTGGCATGAGCATTCCCGGCGTCCCTATGGTGTTCTCCGGAAGGAATGATAAGGTGGCATGGGGCTTTTCAAATGTAATGGTTGACGACGTAGACTACTTTGCGGAACACGTAGACAGTTCGAATTCGAACTACTATTTCGACGATACTGGAAAGCGCGTGAAGTTCCGATATCGACGAGACACCATTCGGATCAAGGACAAGCCAGACTCTTTGTTTGACATTCGTTACACAAAACGTTCTGCCGTTCTCTCGGACGTGGTCATTCCGAACGCACCGTCTCGTCTTCGTGAAACGTGCCTCACGTATCGGTGGATTGCTCAAGAACGCAGCGACGAGATCTTGGCTATCTATCGCATCAATCAAGCACGTACAATCAGCGATGTAGACCGCGCACTCGACACGTGGTCTACTCCCGGACTCAACGTCAGCGTTGGCTGCATCGACGGTACGATTGGGACGATCCTCGCGGGTCGCATCCCTGTGCGAACATCCACCGACCCTCATTTTCTGAACCCCGGTTGGGAGGCATCGGCCGATTGGCAAGGCTCGGTACTCTTGAAGAGTTTGGGGACAGTACGAAACCCGTCGCATCGTTTCGTGGCCACTGCCAACAACAAGACCACGCGCTCTGCGGCACCTTTCATCTCGTCGTTGTGGGAATCGTCGTCTCGAGTTGAGCGAATCATTGATCAACTCTTTTTGTACCGGGAGTACACCGTTCGTGATGCTCAAGTAATGCAGCAAGATGTTGTGTCGCCCTACGCTCAGCAATTCATGCAAATCATGATGCCAATCTTACAACGAGGACATGCTCGGTACGGAACTGTAGAGCGAGAAGCTCTAGACATTCTCAAAAAGTGGGACGGTTCATTCTCCACCGTCGAACCGGCTGCTGCGATTTATTCTGCTTTCTTTGATCGAATGATCTGGAATACGTTTGAAGATGAACTCGGTGAACAACTCTTTATGGATTACACGTTCACTTCAAGCATCCCTACCCGTCGCATCATGGAAATGCTCACGGATTCTTCTTCTGTGCTCTTTGACGATATACGAACGAGAACGACGGAAGACGTTACTTGGATCGCCATTCGGAGTTTCATCGAGGCTGTGCGAACGTTGAGTACTTCATTCGAGGTCGAACCACCGCAGAAGTGGACGTACGGTTCCATGCATAGCATAACGTTCTCGCATCCGTTCGGTAAGCATCCACTGATGAGACCGGTCATGGATCAAGGGCCATTTGAGATCGGTGGTAATGCCACAACCATCAATAACACCGAATCACGAATCAATACACCGTTTGCCACGCGCGTGTATGCCTCCATGCGGGTGATCAACGATCTGCGGGATACGGTTCAGTACAGCGTGGTTCCAGGTGGTTCGTCAGGTCAGCCGCTAGACGCTCACTACAGCGATCAGGTCCAGCTCTGGCTCAAAGGTGGCTATGTGAGGCTTCCCGTTCGAAGGCGCCCTGATGTTTCGTTCCGACTTTATACGATCCTCATTCCTCAGTAAGGTCCCTGCGACCCAGAAATCCGTATTTTGGCCCCTTCATGTAGCATCCGTTGATTCACTGATTACTGTAGGTGTACCATGTCCGTATCCTGTGTTGCTATCTCACGCCATGCTGCCAAGGCTGATGCCGTTGTCGTTTTTCTAGCCGAAGACGAAAAGTCTTTCAAGCTTGAATCCAAAAAACTGTCTGCAGAATTGCCTCACACGGCGCCTCTCTTGGAATCCGGTGATTTCACGGGAAAAAAGAATACCACTGCCACGGCGTACACCGGCTCGGCGATGGAAGCAAAGCGCGTGATCTTCAGTGGCCTTGGCACGCTTACCGGTCTCACGATAGAAACCATCCGTCAGGCGGCTGCTACTGCTTCCAAACGTGCGGCTTCTCTTGGTTGCGCACATGTGGCATTTGAAGTGCCGTCGTTGCGTGGTAAAAGCGTAAATGATGTTGCGCAAGCCATCGCAGAAGGCGCAATGCTCAGCCAGTACAAGTACGACAAATACATAACAAAGAAAAGTCCGCAAGGGACCCTCGTCACAAAGTTCACGGTCTTCGTTACGGACAAAACCCAGTTGAAGCTCGCTTCGCAAGGTGTGGCCATCGCGGACTGCATCGTAGACGGTGTTATGATCGCCCGTGACCTCGCCAATGCGCCAAACAATGAACTCTATCCGGAAGTACTCGGCAATCGCGCAGTAGAGATTGGCAAGAAAGCCGGATTTAAGACAACGGTTCTCGACAAAAAGAAGATCGAATCACTCAAGATGGGTGGACTGCTGGGCGTGAACGCCGGCAGTGTGCGCCCTCCAGTGTTTATCGTTATGGAGTACAATGGAGGTCGCAAGAGCGACAAGCCCATCATCCTCGTTGGCAAAGGAATCACGTTCGACACCGGCGGAATTTCCATTAAGCCAGCGGGCGGAATGTCCGACATGAAGGGCGACATGCATGGCGCAGCGTCCGTCATTGGCACCATGAATACCATTGCACGACTGAAGCTGAAAGTGAATGTAATCGGACTCGTACCATCCACAGAGAATATGCCAAGTGGAACAGCGATGGTGCCCGGCGACATTCTCACGTTCATGAATGGAAAGACCGCGGAAATCGACAATACGGATGCAGAAGGACGTTTGGTGTTGGCTGATGCACTCTGCTATGCAGAACGTTACGAGCCACAAGCTGTCGTAGACCTTGCCACCCTAACAGGTGCATGCGTTGTTGCCCTCGGGAACGTTACGACGGGCATGATGGGTACCGACGAGAAGATGAAGACGCGTTTGAGGGACTCGGCGAAGCGCACTCATGAATATGTGTGCGAACTGCCGTTGTACGACGAATACGAAGAGCTCATTTCCAGTGACTACGCCGACATCAAGAATTCAGGTGGCCGTGGAGCTGGAACAATCACTGCGGCACTCTTCCTGAAGCACTTCGTTACCTATCCTTGGGTGCACTTGGATATCGCTGGTACGGCACTTCTACCAAAGGCTACAACGTACATGCCAAAGGGCGGAACTGGCGTGGGCGTGCGGTTGTTGACGGATATGCTTCGAAACTGGAAGTAACAATGGCCCACGAGGAACTTCTCCGACAGGAATTCGAACGAGAGGCCGTGCCGCACATGTCGGCATTGTACAACTTTGCCCTGCGCATGACGCGCGATCAGGACGATGCGGCCGATCTTGTACAAGAAACTTTCCTAAAAGCCTATCGATTCTTTTCTTCGTTCGAGCGGGGAACCAACTGCAAGGCGTGGTTGTTTCGGATTTTAAAGAATTCGTACATCAACCGATATCGTAAGACGTCCAAAGGTCCTGATGTTATTGAATATGACGTCGTCGAAGAGTTCTTCGAAACGGTTCGCTCTTCGGAGATAGAAACTTCAGTCCTTGAAGAACAAATTTTCGACAATGCTCTCGACGACGAGGTTACAGCCGCCATTCAAGATCTTCCAGATGAATTTCGAACGGTGATCCTCCTCTGTGATATTGAAGAACTGACATACGAAGAGATAGCTGAGTTTGTAGACTGTCCTATTGGGACCGTTCGTTCACGCCTGCACCGTGCACGAAAGATGCTTGCCGTACGATTGGCCGATTACGCTGCGAAGCGAGGCTTCATCCTACCCAAGCGTGATTTCGAATCCACGGAGGAAGGAGCAGAATTGTGAACATGAACATACCGGATGAACAGCCCATGGGCAACGAACGCGAACAGCAGATAGATGATGCGGTGGCACGCATGCTTCAGGCCCGGAGGGCTTCGTTGCGAGTTTCTGTACCGATTGACGTCGAGCGTCGGATCCGACTCGCTCTTGTTGAACCACGTGCAGCAACACCCCCTTCTACGGGTAGAGAGAACGTGTTCTCCGCGCTCATCGCATGGTTCAAACGGCCGATCGTCTTGATCCCTGCCTCCCTTGCCGTCCTGGCCTTTATCACCTTTGCCGTTTCGCAAAACTCGAGCGCCACTCCTTTGGATCTGCACAGCGTTGCCTATGCAAACTTCACGAGTGTGGTCAAGGGCGACTTAACGTTGGCTAAGAACACATCCGATACGATTGCTTTGCGTGCCTTCTTTGCGAAGGCCGGCGTTGAGTATCCCGTGTTCTTCCCCTCCATGAAAGCTAAATTGAAGGGTGGCGTGGTCTCCAATGACAATGGACATGCCTATGCCCATTTGGTTTATGGAATTGGCGACCATCTTGTGTACTTGTTCGAGGCGGATCAGGCATCGATTGACTCCCGAGTGGCAGCCCTAGACACCGTTATTACGAATAACCTTTCCACCGGGAAGTGGCACTGGGAAGAACGACCCGGTACTGGCACGTTGTTTGTTTGGAAAAGCAATAACATTGTGTGCCTTGCCGTCTCAGACCTTCGCACACAAGACATGTCTGCACTCTTTACCCTCGAGGCTCTGTAATGAAGAAGACCATCTCCCTACTTGCCGGCCTTACACTCTTGGTTGGCACAACTGTAGCTACCGAAAAGGGTCGAGTTACGCCCCAACCAGCAACAAGCAAGGTTGTGATGGTTGAGACCGTAAGCAAGCCTGTCAAAGGCAAGGCCGTGAACTTCACCTGGAAAGAAGGAGACCGTACGGTTTCGTTCGCAGATTTCACGTCAGGTAAAGTTGTCCTCCTGAACATCTGGGCCACATGGTGCGGACCTTGCAAGCGCGAAATCCCAGACCTGATTGAGATCTCGAAGGAAATGGCACCCAAAGGCGTGGTTGTGATTGGCGTTTCAGTAGACGACCGTGAAAAGGCAGCCGCGGTTCGCAATTACGTGGAAAAAGTTGGAATCAACTATCCTATCGTGATCGACAACCTCCAGATCTCCGAGGCCTATGGTGGCGTTTCCGCAATTCCTGCAACGTTTATCATCGACCGTCAAGGAAACGTGATTAACAAGATTGTGGGCATGCTCACAAAGGATCAATTCGTACAGGCGCTTTCGAAAGCGTTCTAAGTACTCTCCCACACATCGATAATCATTGACGGCCTCTGAATTTCAGAGGCCGTTGTCGTTGGGAGTAGCTGCTGCATGGCATGGTGGAGTGCGATACATCGATCTTCATCCGTTGCCTGGACGGTGGCAATCACGTCGCCAATATGTACATCGTCGCCTTCGCGGCGGAGCAACGTAACTCCCGCTTGATAGTCGATTGTGTCCGACTCTTTCAGTCGCCCTGCACCCGCATGTAAACAGGCCACAGCGATCGATCTGCCGTCAAGTGGTCCCAGTATGCCATTAGAGGTTGCAACGACGTCACGCGTACACGCACTGATTGATTCTGCAATCGGCCAGATGCCACCTTGTGCTCGAAGCATTTGTTCGAACACTTCAAATCCCTTGCCCGTTGCCCAAACATTGCGGACCTCCGCACGGTGCTCCTCGATATCTCCGTGACGCGCAAGCTGCACCATCCGAGCAACGAGCTCCACGGTCACTTCTTCTAGATCGGGCGCAACATCAATGCCCATCAATGCAAGTGCCGCCTCCTCTATCTCGAGAAAGTTTCCTACGGTACGACCAAGGACTCCGTCCATCCGCGTGAATACGAACGTACACGGGAGTCCAGCAATGGCGCAAACATCCTTCATCGAGCGAGCAAGCGCTTGCGCGCCTTCCAGTGTTGGCATAAAGGCAGCACCACCAACTTTCATGTCCATGACCAATCCGTCTAGGCCTTCAGCAAACTTCTTGCTGAGAATGCTCGAGGTAAGCAGTCCAATGTTTTCTACAGTTCCAGTCACATCGCGCACATGGTAGAGCGTCCGATCGGCCGGAGCAAGATCCTCTGACTGACCAGCCATGAAAAAATGTTGGGTTCGTAGTAGTTCTATGAGTTCCGACATGGGGAGGATCGTACGATACCCTGGCACGCTTTCGAGCTTGTCTACGGTTCCTCCCGTATGACCAAGTCCCCTGCCGCTGATCATTGGCACAGCCAGACCGCACGCAACTGCCAATGGCGTAAGCAAGAGCGAGACCTTGTCGCCTACGCCTCCCGTACTGTGCTTGTCGATCGTCGGTCTCGTGCTCACATGCCTCGGGATGTGGGCCCCATTCTTTGCCATAGCAAGCGTCAACGCCGCCACTTCCTCGGGAGTCAGTCCACGCGTACAAGCCGCCATCAGAAACGCACCGCATTGCGCGAGACTCACGTGTCCTTGAACGATACCATGCACGAAATGTTCGACCTCTTCCGTACTCCACACCTTTCCATCTCGCTTGGCGCGGAGCATTTCCTTCACTGGACTTTTCATGTGGTATCTTTGCCCTTGTGACACCTCAATACAACTTCCCGACGCTTTCGCAAAAGATACGCAAACTGTTTCGTGATCTTCAGAGAAGCGGACATCGTGAAGAGCACCGCCTCTTCGTTGCCGAAGGCTTTCATTGTTGCCAAGACCTCGTGCATGCACATGTGATACCACGGTTCGTGGTGGTGCGTGGTGATGCAACGGCGCATGTACTCAAACTCGCGGAACACCTTGCAGACCTTGGAGCAGAAGTCTACATTGGCGCCGCCAAAGATGTAGACTACATCACCGATGCCGTATCTCCGCAAGACATCCTCGCCGCCTTCCCATACCTGCATGATCGAGCATTGGGCGATAAAGTAATTATGCTCGACGCCGTAGCCGATCCCGGAAATGTTGGAACGATCATTCGCACGGCGGCATGGTTTGGATGGACCGATGTGGTGCTTGGCCATGGTTCGGCCGACGTGTACAACGCAAAGGTGATTCGATCAACGGCTGGTGCATTGGCTCGCATTAACGTTCATCGAAAGGCAGACCTTCACACGGTGATCAAGCAAGTGAGTGATGGTCCTATCATTGCCGCTGTTACCCATGGTGGAATTGCGCCGGAACAATGCAGAGGCCTTCTTCGGTTTGCTGCAATCATCGGATCGGAAGCACATGGTGTGGATGATGAACTCTTGCACATGTGTACGCATCGTGTGACCATTCCTGGTGGGAATGGAATTGAGTCGTTGAATGCCGCTATAGCAACCGCGCTGCTTTGTTACGAGCTCACGAGGTCGTGATGCATGTGCAGCCGCAACGATTGTTTACACCAGGTCCGGTACCCGTTCCCGACGACGTCGCCCGCGCGTGTGCCGCCCAACCATTGTATCATCGTTCAGCCGACTTCAAAGAGTGCTCCGTTCGCACCTGGGAGTCACTTGCTCGAGTGTATCGCACGCAACATCCCGTACTCGTGTTGGCAGGAAGTGCCATGACGGGAATCGAAGCAGCGGTTGCATCGATGCATCAACCTGGGGAGCGCGTGATTGTCCTCAACAACGGAAGATTTGCTGAGCGCTGCTCCACCATTCTTTCTCGATACGGATGTGCGGTAGACGAGATCATCGTTGAATGGGGGGAGACGATTTCTGCAGAACTCGTTGCGTCTACACTTCAAACAATGTCTGCGCCGGCCGCCGTGTGGATCACCCATAGCGAAACATCAACGGGCGTGACGCTTGACCTTCAGGCGATCGCATCGGTTATTCGTCAGTATGCACCGGAAACGCTGATATGTGTAGATGCGGTGACGAGCATGGCCGTGCATCCAGTGGAAACGGATGCATGGGAGCTAGACGTTGTTGTTACGGGCATTCAGAAAGGACTGTGCTGTCCGCCTGGTCTTGCCTGTGTTTCGCTAAGCGAGCGTGCACAACGCAAACTGCACGCGTCAACACCACGCGCCTACACACTTGATCTTTCCATCGTTTTGCACCACTACCACAAGCATCGATTCGTATGGACACCACCAGTAACGCTTGTGGCGGGACTCGACGTTGCACTCAATTCCATCCTCAATGTTGGTATGGATGCAACGTGGCAGAAACATCAACAAGTAGCCGATCATCTACGCAAGCGCCTGCGCACAATGGGCCTGTCGCTCTTTGGTGTGAGCACGTCGAACGCAGTGACGGCCGTCGAGCACCCGAATGCTGATCGCATTCGTGAGTTACTGTTGGAACGTCATCGGATCGTTATTGCCGGCGGACAAGACAGGTTGCATGGTCGTGTTGTTCGTATCGGAACGTGCGGACCCTATACTATTCACGACGTAGATATTCTGTGCACGTCCATCGAAGATGTACTTGCAACACTCTCATCATCATGATCCCATCTACCATCATCCTTGCAACGGCTAATCAGCATAAAGTGGACGAGTTGCGAGCCATTCTGGCATCGAATGGCCTTGACGTTAGCATCATTCCCGTAACGGACGTGTGGCCCGACTACGATGTGGATGAAACAGGCAGCACGTTCGAAGAGAACGCGATGCTTAAGGCGCTTGCCGTGTTCGAGCACACAGGGCTTGCGGTGCTTGCCGACGATAGTGGGCTGGAGGTTGACGCATTGCAGGGCGCGCCTGGAGTGATCAGTGCACGCTATTCTGGTGAGGGCGCCACCGACGCAACGAACCGCACCAAACTTCTTGCAGCAATGGCTGATGTTCCCGCAACCGAACGATCTGCACAGTTCAGATGCGTACTCTGTTATATGGATGGAACTCGCACTCTATTTGACGAAGGCATCGTTCGCGGTGTGATCGCATTCGGTGAACGCGGAGATCATGGATTTGGATATGATCCCCTGTTCGTACCCGATGGACATCAGCGTTCTTTTGCAGAGCTCGATGCCCAAGAAAAGAATTCCATGAGTCATCGTGGGAGGGCAACGGCTTCGCTCATTCATCAATTGCACGCACTAGCAAACGATACGGGTCATGCCGCCATTGCGGACCCACTTCCGAGGACCGATGCGCTCATCATGGCCTCTGTTGCTGCGGCAACGCAGCACACATCCCAACTTAGATCCGCCATTACCTTGTTCGTTCGCACGAGCGACGATGCATTGTTGATGTATGAAGCATTGCTGCAGACCTATCTGTTCGCCGGCTTTCCTGCGGCACTTGATGCACTTGTGATTCTCGATGAAGTATGTACATCGATCCTTGGATCTATCACCTGGCCGTCTCCAGAAGTCTTCAACCTGCCCTTGTTTCAAGACCGTGGCGCACGATTGTGTGAACGTATCTACGACGGTGTGTATGAGCGCATGATGCAGCGACTGGGAACGATTTCCCCTGACCTAGCACAGTGGATGATCATCGAAGGGTATGGAAAGACGCTTGCACGTCCTCAACTCGATATTGTTTCTCGAGAACTTTGCAACGTATCGGTTCTTGCCGCTCTCGGCCGAGAGCAACAACTCTATTCGCATGTGCGCGGTGCTTTGCTTGTGGGCGCAACGGCAGCGGAGCTTTCCGCATGCGCCGATATTGTTGTGGAACAATGCGGGAAGGTGGCAGGGACACGAATTGAAATTGTCCACGAGCGACTGAATCGAGACCGCGCATGAATACATGTTGGCTGACTGTTGCATTCACGTTTCTGTACGCCGGCACTGTGTTCGCGCAAGTGCCGAACAAGATCACACCTGGTCTTGATACGACGCGCACGGAAAAGCGTATCGTTCGACCAAGTCCGTTGCGTGAGCTCCGTGCAGACCTAGAAACACTTGCTACGTCTCCTGAGTGGACTGGTGCACACGTTGGTGTGGCCGTCGTATCACTCGAAACCGGCGAGATGCTGTATCGCAAAAACGAAGACAAATACTTTATCCCCGCCTCCCTCCAAAAGCTCTTCACCACGGCAACAGCGCTCTCTACTCTCGGTGTAGACTACCGTTACAGCACGACGCTTTACATCGATGGAGATCTTCAATCGAATGGTGAGTTCAATGGCAACATTATCGTTCGTGGAAGCGGAGACCCAACGATTAGCAATGCCTATGGCGTAGATCCAACGGTGGTAATGGACCGATGGGCATTCGTGTTGGACTCATTAGGGATTCGTAGTATCAAAGGCTCGATTATCGGAGACGATGATGTCTTTGATGATGTTGAGTACGCAGCCGGTTGGTCTTGGGATGATCTTGTCTATAGTTATGCGCCACAAGTGTCGGGGCTTAACGTGGCAGACAATGCTGTTCGTCTGAGCGTTCTCTCTCCACTCACGACAACCGATGTTCCCCACATCCGAATGACTCCCGACAACGAGTATGTGCGCGTGGTGAATGGGCTGCGTGTTGTGGACTCCACGGGGTCTACTTCAATTACCCCAAAGAGAGATTTTCGTTCGAACGTGGTTGATCTTACCGGTACGGTAGTCGCATCAACACAAGACACCGCACGTGTGTCTGTGAGCGTGGACAATCCAACGCTCTACAGCCTTAACCTTCTTCGCGCGGCTATTCAGCGACGTGGAATCAGGTTTCGTGGAGCCGTGCTGGACGTAGATGATTGGACAGACACGGTGGCTTACGAGCATTGCACGAAAATCGCGACGCATCAATCAGCGCCGATGTCGGAGATTGTAAATGTGATCAATAGGTATTCCAACAATCTCGGTGCCGAGGCACTCTTGAAGACAATTGGTGCAGAAGTCGGCGGAGAGGGCTCGTTTCTTCGTGGCATCGAAGAGATAAAGCTACACCTACAACGTGATGGTATCTCGTCACAAGACATTACGATCGTTGATGGATCTGGTCTGTCGCGCTTCGACCTGTGTACGCCGCGTCAGATCTCAACACTTCTTTCCGCAATGTTCCGGAGCCCCGTTGCTGCGGCGTTCCGAGCGTCCTTGGCCGAACCAGGTGAACCTGGGACACTTCAACGTCGCATGCGCGACTCACGTGCTGAACACGTCGTTCGAGCAAAGACGGGAACAATGAATGGTGTATCAACACTTGCTGGCTACGTCATCACCCGAGACGGAGAGCCACTCGCCTTTGCTATCATGATCAATAACTTCCTCGCTCCAATCGCGATGGCGCAGAACATGCAAGACCTTGTCTGCATGCGTCTCGCCTCCTTCAGTAAGAAGTAGTCTTACTTCTTTACCTCTTTGTACAGGAACGACTGCGAAGAGATTCGATAGGCGGATCCAAACACTCCAATACCACCAGCAATGCTTCCCAACAACGGGTTGTAGCTAGCACCACTCAACCGAGTGGCCTTGTACCAATTGAACAGATTAGCGTCCGGTGCGTAGATCTCGATCTTATGCTTACCGTACCACTTAAATGCCTGCCATGCCGTAGGTGATTGATTGAATTGGATAAAGAATATCCGAGTAGTCTCCTTTTCGAATGCTGTTCCGTCGTCGCGCTCTTTATCACGAATTCTCAGATTCGTGTCCGCGGTCGGCGGAGACACGTACGCACCATATCCAGAGGTGTCTTCGCATGTTACAGAGATAAGCCATTGGTTTACTCCTGCATCGAGTGACCATCTGATGATGAGGGAATCCTGAAAGACCGTCTCATTCGCAAATCCAGGATAGATGAACTGTGCCTTCGGTGGAGTAACCCACGCGAATCTATTCGGAGTAGTGGTTGAACTAGTAAGTGTCTTACCAGATGCCTTGACGAGCAATTCGTACTTCGTTGTTGGTTTGATACGAACAGTAGTATCGATAGCATCGAATCGACCGCCTACGCTATCGTCCACAAATTGCAGTGGGATTACGCCGTCCGAACTCGTGATCGTGACCTCTGCGGACTTGATCATAGCTCTCGTGAACTGGAACGAATCTGCGAGAGATTGCGACGCGTACACTCGAACGCCTCGAACAGGCTCGTCAACGTAGAGGTATGCCTCTACAACGACCTCCGGTGTGTAGTCCTGTGGCACCGGATCTCCACAGCCAACAAGAATCAGACTTAACAAAGAGGCAAGTACGATGATGGATTGTTTCATGATCAAAACCTCACTTCACACGAAACAGTTGGCAAAATCGGTAGGAGTCGAACATCTGTCACCTCTGGCACCGCCTTGTTCGTGTCGTAAAACCGGAACCAAATGTCGCGTCGAGAATACACGTTATACACGTCAATCATAATCTTGAACGGCAGATCGAACAGCGTTGTGTTGTAATTGACATTCACGTTCAACTGGTGCGATGGCGGAAGCCGCAAGCCCCACCGCTGCGAAGGGACAATCATTCCGCGACCGTTCTCTAAGCCTGGCAACGAGCCTCGGAATTGCGATGTGGCACCCGTATAGGATTGGCCTGATTGGAAGAAGAAGGAGGCTCCGATCTCCCACCGATCATTCAGTTTATAAATTCCTGTAAACTTCAGATCGTGGCGTCTGTCGTACTTCGGACGGAACTCCGCACCACGGTTCACACTATCGAACTGCGCTTGCACGAATCCAAGTGCATAGCCCGCCCATCCAGTGAATCGTCCGATCTTCTTCTGGAGAAAGATCTCCGCTCCATACGCCGTACCATTGCCAATGTAGAACACTTGGCCAACGTTCTTGGATTGCGTTTGCGTGGTGTTCAATTCGTTGATGTTATAGAGGTTCTTGTAGTACACGTCTACGTTCAAATCGAAAGACTCCGAAGGACGCGTCTGCACTGACAAGATATAGTGATCAGCACGACCCGCCGGAACTGTATTGTCTGTAGGCAACCATGTATCGAAGAAGGAAAAGTCTGGTAAGGAGGCAAGGCGCAAATACTGATGGTAGATTCCCCACGCAGCTTTGACCGTGACGTTGTCGTTCACCACGTAGCTCAATGCGGCGCGTGGATCAACGGTTGCAAGACCGCTCTTCGCCCAATAGTTTCCTCGAATACCAATCTGTGCAGAAAGTGCATCGGTGAACTGATAGTTCATCTGACCAAACGCCGAATGAACATTGTCCCAGACATTAAGGAGTTGAACGGCTTTGTTATTAGTGTCTACGACGTTGCTGGATTGCTGTCCGCTAAAATTCTGGTCGTACGTGAAGTTATAGATTGTCCCCTCGTACCCCGTTTTCACTGTCAGCTTCTCGTTTACATACCACTCAAGGGCGAGCTTGGCACTATAATCCCTAATGGAGTTCGTGATGCCAAAAATGAAACCACCATTGTTGCCATCAAATCCGTTGTTGTAGCGGCTTGCACTGAGTGTGGCCACACTAAAAAGATTATCGCCAAAGATGTGCGACCATCGTGCAGAACCTGCAAGGTTACCAATACCAACGGAAAAGTCGAGGCCCGGTTGAGCAAGACTCAGTTTGTCCTTCGTAAGGAATCCGCTCAGCGACACCTTATCGTCCGGTCCGAAGTTCTGCGTGATCTTTGCGTTTACGTCGTAGAAATTGTAGTCTGGGATTGGATTAACGGGGTCTTTCGGAAGAATTCCAGTGATCAGATCGAAGTAACTCGTTCGAGCACCGATGAACCACGAGCCATTTCCAACGGGACCTTGTAGGGATGCCTTTGCAGAGATAACACCGAGGCCCACCATCCCCTCCACTTTATCCCTATTGCCGTCCTTTTGCGTGACGTTCAAGACGGCCGACATTCTGCCACCAAACTCAGCGGGGAACCCGCCCTTGATGAGCTCAACGTCTTTGATGGCTTCTGAATTGAAGGCGCCAATAAATCCAAACAAGTGCGTTGGATTATAGACCGTCATGCCATCAAGCAGAACAAGATTTTGATCAGGCGAACCACCTCGAATATAGAGGCCGCTCGAAATCTGTGATGATGTTAGTACACCCGGGAGCATCTGCAAAGCACGAAAAATATCTGACTCTCCTCCGATGCGCATTTGTGCTATCTGCTGCATGGGAATGTTCACAGAACTGATATTGATCTGGCGTCGGTCGTCTTCACGACGTGCCGTGATCTCAACTTCTTGAACATCGATCGATGCAGACACCATTGGAATTTTCGTCTTCAGTGCTTCACCCTCTTTGAACACAAGCTTGATCTCTTTGCGTTTGTATCCGATCACGCTAATCGACAATGTCTGCTCGCCAATCGGAATGTTCGATATCGAGAAATACCCACTCTTGTTGCTAAACGCACCGAGCTTTGTGCCCTTGATATTGAGCGTTGCGCCAATGATGGTCTCCTTCGTTGTCGAGTCTTCGACAAATCCAGAAATGCTCCCCAATGTTCGGTCGGGGGGTGGGGTAATGTTTTTCGGGGCTGCTGATAACGTCGCGGTGAAAACGACGAACAGGAAGAGAAGTAGTCGCATAGGGCGGCATGGTACGAATAGATCACGACATTGTTGCATTCCGTAGTATTTTTGCTCTTCTAGAGAACGAGGAACCCAATGGCCATCTACATTACGTCCGACTGTATCAACTGCGGAGCTTGCGAACCTGAATGCCCGAACACTGCTATTTATGAAGCAGGTGCGGAGTGGAGTTTGGCGGGAGAAACGCATCATGACAGTACATCACCGGGCGGATTTAAAGGAAATTTCTTTTCAACGGAATTCTATTACATCGCACCGGACAAGTGTACAGAGTGCGAGACGTTCCATGATGAGCCGCAATGCGCCGCCGTTTGTCCGGTTGACTGCTGCTTGCCTGATACCAACAACGTTGAGACAAAAGAGCAGCTCGTTGCAAAAGTCAACTACTTGAACGAGATCGATTCCAATCGACTACGTCCATAAGCCACCATGAGCGTTGAACTACACGTAGAGCGTGGTCGCATCCGACAGGTACTCCCATCGGTTGGCGGTGTGGTCGTTAGAACAGAAACAACCACGCATACGTTCCCGGAATGCTTTGCCTTTCCTGGATTTGTTGACAACCATTGTCATTTGTACGGTCTCGGAAAACGACTGACGACGGTGTCGTTGCATACGGCCACGAGCGCCGATGAATGCATTCGCCGACTCTCTGCACCAACAACAACCTTTAGCGGTTGGGTGCTCGGTATGGGCTGGAATGAAGAACTGTGGTCTGATCAGTCCCCTGCCGCCTTTGCCCTCCTTCACGCTGCCTTTGCTGGGACACCAGTCGTAGCAATGCGCATCGATGGCCATGCTGCATGGTTGAATTCCGAAGCGCGCCGTGCATGCGGACTTGACGTTGATGATCTCTCTGTGCTTCTCGATGCAGACATGGACGTAATCTTTGCAACCATGCCGCCTCCAACACACGAAGAGATGAAGTCTATGCTTCTCGCCGCTGCTCGTGAATGCAGCTCCAAGGGCATTACTGAAGTGCACGACATGGATGTCCATCCATCGTGGCTTGACGCATTGCGCGAGTTGGCAGAAGCCGGCACACTTCCTGTGCGAGTACAATCATTCTTGCGAGCGCAACACAACGAATGGGACGAGGCCGGGCTCCTGCCAGCAGGTGGTGAATTCTTGCGCGTATGTGGCGTCAAGCTATATGCAGACGGGGCCCTTGGCTCTCGCGGTGCGCTGTTGCTAGAACCGTATACCGACAAATCAGATACGCTCGGAATTCAACTCTTGAGCGTCGACGAGATGGTAGAACGTATCACAAAAGCCATCGATGCCGGCTGGTGGAGCGTGGCCATTCATGCCATTGGAGATGCCGCCAATCGCAACACATTAGACGCATTCGAACAAGCACGAGCATGGGAAGGCGGCAAGGATGTCTTGTTTCGCATAGAACATGCACAGCACCTGCACACGTCGGATGTAGCACGGTTCGCTCAGCTCGACGTGTATGCCTGCGTGCAGCCAACCATGCAAGTAAGCGATGCCGACATGGCCGTTGCGCGTCTTGGCAGTAGCCGACAAGCAGACGCCTATCGGTGGCGGACGTTGCTTGATGCTGGAGCTCGCCTTGGTGCAGGATCAGATTTCCCGAT